>JAISVD010000044.1 GCA_031271875.1 Spirochaetaceae bacterium
CCAAGGACGAAATACTGGAGCTGTACCTCAACAAGGTTTATTTCGGCGGCGGCACCTACGGTGTAAATGCCGCTTCGAAATACTATTTCGGACACGACGCTACGGAGATTACCCCTGCGGAAGCGGCGATTCTCGTTATACAGCTTTCAAATCCCGCTTACTATAATCCCTTTTCCTATCCCAACAGGGCCATGAGCAGGCAGCAGGAGGTACTGCGACAGATGGTGGAACTGGGTTACCTGTCGGCGGCGGAGGCGGAAAGCTCTTTTGACGAGTATTGGCTCAATTTTGATTATACCCGGGTCGCGTCTTCCGCATTTTTTATGCGTGAGGATAAGGCTCCCTGGTTCAGTGAATATGTACGCAGGGAACTTGAGGGGATGATGTATGGTACCCTCAATATCTATACCGGCGGTTTTGTTGTCAATACATCGCTTAACCTGAGAAACCAGCAGGCCGCTCAGGATATCATGGAGCGGAATATCGCCTACGCCAACAGGGTGTACAGGAATACGAGCAATACCCGCCTTGAGGAAGCGTCCCGTATTTACGCGCCCATGACGGAGCTTCTGTCGCTCACTTTCAACCTTCCCCAGCTGAAGGTTTCGGAGGAGCGGAACCGGATTCAGGTTGAAAGTCTTTACAAGAAAGAGATTAATCCTCTGCTCGATATTATCTCTCTCATGTCCGGCATCGATGAGCTCAAAGTAGGTATTGTGAACAAAGCGAACACCATTGTTCAGCAGGAAGCGAGCCGGAGTACCATAGAGGGAGCGCTCGTGTCGCTGGAAAACGAGACGGGTTATATTACCGCCCTTATCGGCGGAAGCAGGTTCGACAGCTCCAACCAGTTTATCCGGGCAACCCAGGCAAAGGTCCAGCCGGGGAGTACCTTTAAACCGTTGTACTATTCCGCCGCGATAGATTCCCGCAAATATACTGCGGCTTCGATCATTTATGATAGTCCCATTGTGTTTTATAATGAAAACAATATTCCCTATGTTCCCCTGAATTTCAAGGGGGAGTGGCAGGGGCCTGTTCAGCTCTGGTATGCTCTGGCAAGATCGATGAATATTCCCTCCCTCAAAGTCGTTGACGGCATCGGCTTTGACGCGGTTATCAACCGTACCACAGCGCTCCTCGGGATAGATCCTTCGGAGGTGGCGTCGAGAAATTTCGACCGGGTATATCCCCTGGGGCTGGGCATTTGTTCGGTCCGGCCCATCGAGATCGCCCGTGCCTATGCGGTGTTTGGCAACCAGGGAAAAGAGGTGACCCCCATCGCGATCCGCTCGGTGGAGGATCGGTTCGGAAAGGTCATTATCGATCCTGAAAAGGAACTCCGCCTTGAGCAGAAGCGGAAAGGAACCGGGGGCCAGGTTATTTCACCCCAGACTGCATTTATCATGAACGATATCCTGATGAACTCGGTGTCCATGGGGACCCTCGCGGGGCCGTCAAACTGGGGGGGTAAGTTTACCTATACCGACTCCAGGGGGAAGCGGTATATGATGCCCGCGGCAGGGAAAACAGGAACAACCCAGAACTGGGCCGACGCCTGGGCGGTGGGGTATACGCCGTACACATCAACCGCCGTGTGGTTCGGTTTTGACAGAGGGGGACAGAGCTTGAGTACCTATCTGACCGGTTCGACCCTGGCCGGTCCCGCCCTGACAGACTATATGCGTATTATCCATGAAGGGCTGCCCTATAAGGAGTTCCCGATGCCCCAGACAGGGCTTATACGGGCCACTGTATGTTCGGTTTCGGGGTTGATACTTACCGACGCCTGCGGTGATCACAAAACAACCCAGTATTTTCTGGAGGGCACCCAGCCTGTTACTACCTGTGATCTGCACGTTAACAGAGCGTCTGCCCAGTCCGAATCCGTTATCAGGCTTGAAAACGAAAAAGTCTTAACCGGATATTCGGAACATCTTGTGGATAATGTGCCCCTTGTCCTTGACCTTTCCTTTTTAACAGGTCTTTCTTCCGTAAACATGGAGACAAATGCTGCTGAGCATACTATAATAAAAGAACAGGATAATACGGAGACGGAAGGGAACGACAGTATTCCTTCCGATGAAATCGGAGAACCTGTATTTAACTACCTTCTTGACTGACGGTTAAGGACATATATGCAGATCAGCATCGATGATATCAAGATAAAGAAACGGCTCCGCACTGACATGGGGGATCTGTCTGCGCTCAAAGACAGCCTCAAACGGTATGGCCTGCTGAATCCCATTACCGTTAACTCCAGAAACGAACTCATCGCCGGCCATCGGAGGCTTGAAGCCGCGAAGCAGCTCGGCTGGACAAGTATTAACGTCATTGTCGTCAATATCACCGACAACGTTACCCTGCTTGAACTTGAAATAGAGGAAAATATCCAGCGGCAGAATTTTACCACCGATGAACTGATGAAAGGATATGTCTCTCTTGAGAAGCTCAGGAACCCCGGATTTTTCCGCAGGATATGGAATGCTATCACGGCTTTTTTCCGGAGACTCTTCGAACGGGACTAGCTGAAACCTCCGGCATTATCGCCGCCGGAGGTTCCTGTTCCGGTAACCGCACTCGGTGTTCGCTTTACGTGGCTTGTATGTATTCAGTTATAACCCGCATGAATTTCTTTTTTCCCGCCCGGAGAACGAGTTCCCCTGTTGGGGTAAGGTCAGCGGCGGTAACGGAGGCTCCGGTCTCCGTGATCTGCCGTTCCGTACCATCCTCTCCGATGGTGTAGGCGCCCCCCTGTTGTATAAGGCGGCGGGCCTCGCTTTTTGAGGGACAGAGCCCTGCGTCGGCAAACAGGTCGATGGCGGCGTAACCCGCGTCAAAGGATGAGCGTTTGAGGGTGACCGTGGGCATAGCCGAACGGTCACCGCCTGAACCGAAAGCCGCTTTCGCGCCTGCGAGGGCCTTATCCGCTTCCTCCCTTCCGTGGATGAGCATGGTAACTTCCCACGCGAGCCGCTCCTTGGCGGTATTGATGTTACCGGCAGCAAGGATGTCACATTCGTCAATGGGCAGAAAGGTGAACATAAGCAGGAATTTGCGGACATCCGCGTCTGCCACATTGCGCCAGTATTGAAAAAATTCATAGGAGGATACCATATCCGGATCCAGGAAGAGCGCCCCTTTTTCGGTTTTGCCCATCTTTTTCCCATCCGAACGGGTCACCAGGGGGAATGTCAACCCAAATGCCTCATCGCCGGTTTTACGCCTGATAAGGTCTACCCCGGCAACTATGTTGCCCCACTGATCGTCGCCGCCGATCTGGAGGCAGCAGCCGTATTTTTCATGGAGCGTGAGATAGTCATAGCTCTGGAGAAGCTGATAGTTGAATTCGATAAATGAAAGTCCTGTTTCGAGCCGTTTTTTATAGGCTTCAAAGGTAAGCATCTTGTTTACGGAAAAATGGGAACCGATATCCCGGAGAAAATCTATATAGTTGAGGTCTGCGAGCCACTCTTTATTGTTCACGGGAAAGGCGGTTTTTCCGTCGAATCTGACAAAACGGTCGAGCTGCCTTTTTATCGATTCAACATTTTCATCGATCTGTTCATAGCTGAGCATTCGCCGCATCTCCGTCTTGCCCGAGGGATCGCCGATACGGGCGGTTCCGCCCCCGATAAGCGCCATCCCGCAGTGTCCCGCGTTCCGGAGGTGTACAAGCGCAAATATGGGGACCATGTGTCCGATATGAAGGCTGGAACCTGTGGGATCACAGCCGATATAAAAGGTGA
>JAISVD010000097.1 GCA_031271875.1 Spirochaetaceae bacterium
ACGCCGTGACCGCCGGACTCTTTACGGTAAACCCGGTCCGCTGATTTTCCGTTGCCTTGATGTCGGCCTTGATTCCCCCCGCATCAAGATACACCGCTGAAGTGATCCCGGTATCCAGCTCTATGAGCTCTTCCAGGGTCAGCCGGGTAAGCGGTTTGACCGTCAGTACCGATTCCCCTATCCTGAGAACCACTTCGGACTTGAAGCCCGTGGATATGACCGCCCCCGCCTCAATGATATCTCCCTCTTTCAGCGGCAGCCAGGCCCCGTTATTCTGTATCTCGGCCTTCCCTGAAACGGATATAACCGTTCCTGTTACCGCAAAAAGGGGAACCGCCGCAAGCAGCATAACCGTTGCGGATAATGCCTGTATTCTCGCAGAAATCTTCATAAATGCCTCCTGATCACAGTACTATCACAGCCTTGAGGTTCAGATAAAAATGGCTGTCCCCGCTTTTCGGGATGAACTGCCCCGCTCCCAGGGAAAGGTTGAGATCGCTGAACAGATTATACCTCGCACTGAGTATCCACTGCCATCCGCCCCAGGAGGGATATTCCCCTTTGCCGGGCATATCAAACAGAAGATGCGCCTGGGCAAGGCAGAACAGCGGATCAACCGGCTTTATAGTAAAGGTGAGTCCTGTTTTCAGAAGCCCCGAATAAAGCATCGACCATTCCGCTGCGGGCAGTACGGAAACAACGGTAAACGGGGTAAATGCGTTCATCCGCCCGAACTCTCCGGAAGCGAAAACGCCGTCAAGACTTATTGATGAGGAGAGAAACCCCGGATAGTAGTTCAGTTCAAGTTTTGACAGGTGTGATGCACCGTTTACCATATTCCCATCCTCAATATCCACCCCAAAAACCGCCGCCGCCACATAATACAGCCGCCCGACGATTGGGCCGTTCAGGCCCAGGGTCATGTAGATACGGTGGTGTTCCCTCCGGGGATCGAAAAAACCGAAGGTTTCGGAAGAAAAGGTCTGGTTCATGAAAAAGAGCGGAAGCCTCACGGATATCCCCGCCGGTATATATGCCGGGGCCAGCGAGTAGGGATAGTCCGTCTTCTCCTCCGCCTCGCCGGTATATATGGAAACAACCTGTTCGTTCAGCAGCCCCGTATAGCCGCCATAAAACGCGATTCCGAATGAGGGCGATTCAATGGCAACACGCAGTCCGTCCGAGGGCTGTGAAAAAACAAGCCCTGTAATATCCGATATGCCGAACCGTCCCGCATCGATGCGCAGGCTCAGATTATCGATCAATCCGAAGGAGGTATGGAATTTGAACAGCCCCATATCCAGAATATGTAACGGTCCATCCTCTTTTGTCCAGGTAAAACGGTACATCCCCTCCGCCGCAAATTCCGTCTTTCCCCTATTGTCAAAGGGAACCCGTACCCACGCGGTTATCTGATTTTCCTGCTCAAAACCCATATCCGAAAACGGTCCCTCTGTCCCCGATCTGTTACTTATTGCCCCGCCGTAATCGACTGCGGAAAGGGACGGAAGAAACAACGCCAGTATCACCAAAGCTGTCAGGATATGCTTCATCAGGTACCCTCCGCGATTTCGGAACAGATGGAGATGATATTCAGGGCTTCCCGTCCGGATACCGTAAAGGAGGGATCCGCCGAAGCAGGGATGATCCCCCGGAGCTTTAATTCCTTCAGGGCATATCTGGAGGAGGGGAAAAGCCTGTACATGAGTCCCCCGGGGATATTCCACACGCGCATACAGAGCAGTGAAAACTGTTCCAGAGTTACCGCATCCCCTTCGGTGATTCCCGGCGGGAGCAGATTGTTCCGCTCCAGAGCCGCAATAGCCTCCCCGCCGGAAACGGTATCAGCGGCGATCCCGGGATCGCCGTTCCCGAGCCACATCGCCGCGAGATATGCCGCCTCTCCGCCGGAAAGCTTGTCCGTAGTGATTATTCCGGTAATCCGGTCCGCAGACTGACCGAATGCAGATACTGCCAGAAAGGGCAATAACAGCAGAAAACAATGCAACACTCTTTTTTTCATGAAAACTCCTCCACAGATATATTGTATCATGCTATACTGGTCGAGTACTATGAAATTAAATGGAAAAAAAGGCGAAAACAACCACACGGTACAGCATGAACTGTATATTACAGGTGGAATTATACTTCTTTTTGTTACTATACATTTCTTTAACGCTTTTTTCAACCTTGAACTGAAATTTTATGATTTTATGCTCCGAATAAAGCCTGATACGCCTCAAAATCCGGCGGTGCTGTTTGTCAATATCGATGATCTGGCCCTTGAACGCCTGGGCGCCTGGCCGTGGAGCAGGGATATCATAGCGGATGCGCTTATCAGAATGAGGGAACTCGGCGCGGCGAAGGCTGTTTTTGATATCGAGTATCTCTCGCCCTCCCGGCTTGGTATAAATCCTGAGGCGGCGGAAAATCTGCCACAGGAATTCGGCGCTCTCAAGGATGATCTGGCCCAGCAGATCAATGAGCTTACCGGCGCTGTAGGCCGGGGGATGCTCCCTCCGGAATATCTCCCCGAGGCCGGGGAGGAACTCGTTTCATATATGGATCCCCTGTTTGACGGATTATATGATACCGTCGTTTCAGGACTCTTCCGGGACAACGACAGGTATTTCGGGGAGGCGATCCGCTTTTTCGGGAACGCCTATCTGACCATAAACGCTGCCCGGGTCAATAGCAGTCAGGATACTGAACTGGAAGCCTTTGCCGCCGAAAAGTTTATGCTCCATCCCGGCGATGTCTCTGATCCCCAGGGGAACATAGCGGCGGAAACCGTTTCATTTTACCGCAGTCAGAACATGACTGCCGGTATTACCCCCGCAATCTATCCTGTTCTGGAACATGCCAGAGGCGCGGGATTTACCAATGTCATTTTGGATGGCGACGGAACCCTCCGCCGTATCGGACTGCTATATGAATACCAGGGAAACTATGTCTGCCAGCTGGTACTTTCGCCGTTGCTTGATCTGCTCGACACCCGCAGCATATCCCGTTCCGGTTCGCGCCTGACAATCCGGGATGCCCTCTTTCCCGGAGAATCGGAACGCCGGGACATCTCCATCCCCCTTGACCGGGACGGTACTATGTACATTAACTGGACCCGGGCGCAGTTTGATAGCAGCTTCCGGCAGGAATCGCTTTACTTTCTGTACTATATAGATGAAGTTGAACGGAACCTGCTGAGCGCCATCCGCTCCCTCTCTTCAGTGCGTGTCCGCGGGAACGACGGGCTGCATCTCTCCTATTTCAGGGCGGCGGAGTATCTCCTGGCGTCCTACGATGAGCTGGGCCGCCGGAAGGCGCGGCTGCTTGACGGAACGGATACGGATTTTAACGGTTATTTCGCGGCCCGAAAGCAGTTCTTTGAGGAGGTTCCCTTTCTCCTGAAGCCGGAAATGGAGGAGGAAGCCCTCTCCCGGCTGACGGAACTTTCAAGCCTTCCTGAAGCTGCGACGGCGGCAGAGCATATCGGGAACGCCTTCAACGTCATCCGTTCGGAATACGATCTGTACCGGGAAACCTTTGCGGAACTTCTGAGCGCATATGGAGGTTCCTTTTGTATACTCGGCAACAGCGCGACGGCAACGACCGATCTCGGAACGACCCCCTTTCATGGATCCTATCCGAATGTAGCTACCCACGCGAATGTATTCAATACTATTTTTCTCGGGGAATTTATCATCCCTGTGAGCAGCTGGGCGGGGTTCGCCGTTGCGGCGGCGCTTGCCCTTATCTGGACGGCGCTGGGCCGCCGCAGAGCCATACTGTTCCGGAACGTTTCCGGAGGATGCGGGGTTCTGTTTTTCCCTCTGTTGTTCTTTTCTCTCT
>JAISVD010000100.1 GCA_031271875.1 Spirochaetaceae bacterium
ATTCCAGAGAGAAAAGAGCATGAGTTAGCGAAATTTACCCCGATAACCAGACCTTTTTCTTTAAAAGTTGATAGATATTTTACTGTAGTACACCCTAAACGATGAATTCCTGCACGAAAGCTTATTCAGTAAAGGTAAATGACGTTACCCTGGCCGTGCCTTGCCAATTATACAAACATGGGGTATTCTTTTTAAAAGAGGAGAGGTGTACATATGCCCTGGAGATTGATACTTTTTGCTGTTTTTCTTGTCCTGGTGATCGTTTTCATAGGATTCAATCTGGGAAATACCAGCGATATTTCTCTTGGATTTTATACATTTCTGAATGTTCCCGTATTCATGACGGTTCTGCTTCCATTTGCCGTGGGTATGCTGATTATGGTACCCTTTTCTTTCGGAAAAAAGAAAAATCCCGGCCATCAGAGGGTGGAAAAGGATACAACACCTCCCGCAATTGTCCATTCTCCCTCCTCCGCAGAGGATAAAAACCCCGCTTCTCATGGCTAAAAAAACGGTTTGCCTGATACTCTCTCTTTTGGCCCTCTCCCTGTTGTCCGTTTCCGGACAGACCGCTGCAATCCCCGACAATGCGGATACCGAAGATATAACGGTTCAGCTCTATGCCGCCGCTCAGGGGCTCCCTCCGGGGGCGGAAAAAAAAGCCGCTCTGGTACTGCTGGCGAATGTCCGGGAACAGCTCGGCCGCTATGCCTCCGCCGCGGAAGCGTATCAGCAGGCCGCTTTTGCCGACGGTACTGCGGGGGATGACGCCCTGGTGCTTGACGGGGTACGCTGCTTCCTTTCCGCAGGGGAAACCGGCAGCGCAGAGGCCCTGCTTTCACCGCTGCTCAAATGGAAACCCTCTCCGGCGGCATCCCTGTACGATGTCTGGATACGGCTCTGCGTCGGTCAGAGCGACGGGGCCGTGGCAACGCTCCGATCCTGGGTGAACCTTCCTGATATGGCCTCTGTCCGTCCTCTGGCGCTGCTCACCCTCTGGTGGGCGGCGGACGACGAAAACGCCGCTTCACTGCTTAAATCCGAATTTCCCGCCTCTCCCGAGGCGTCCATTGTCCGGGGAGAAACGGTACTCCTTCCGGGGGCGTTCTGGTATTTCCTTCCCAGAACGGTGGCTTCCGGTTCCGATCCGGCGCCGTCCGTCGCCCCTGCTGTGCAGACCCCCGGTGAATCCGGGAGCGGAAAAGCGGTATGGCAGCAGATCGGTTTTTTCCGCAACGAGGAGTATGCCCGGGAGCTGATGGCAAAGCTGCGCCGCGGCGGGTTTACCCCGGAGATACTCAGGCAGCCACGCCCCAGCGGGACCATATACCTCGCTGTGGTGGTCCGTGAAAACGATGCCGGTACTATCGGACAGCAGTTGAAAAACGCAGGATTTGAGTGCTTCCCGATATTTGAGTAGCATGAATAAAAGCAAAACAGGACTTGTCAATTATCTGGAAAATGAAGAAACAAAAAAGCAGATGGTAAAAACCATTGCGGATAATATTCGGTTTATAAAACAGATACATTCCCATGAAGCATTATTGAATTATGCTGTTTCAATCTATAATTGGTTTTTCAGAGAATGTACAGTATATACCCAATACTATACATTCTCTGAAAAACAGTACGGAACAATAAAAAGGCGGAACCTATATTGGATATAGGATGCGGAGAAAACGCTTATTTTGTAACCGAATGTATACGGAACGGGAAAAACTGTGTGGGGAACGATCATTTCTCACATGGCCTTTACAAATCATTTTATATATCATTTGAAGCATAAAACAAAATTGCCTGAAGAATATGAAAAGACTTATTTTAAGACACTTATTGGTTTGAGAGCCGGCGGAGTATTTTATTATAGTCCTTCAATTCCCGAAATAGAAAAGAACATTGATACCAGTAGATATTCGATAAGGCAAATTGAAGAAAATCAGAACGGAATAAGAAGTACCGCCGCACAGATAAAGAAGTTATAAAAAAACCGGCAGGATCTCCTGACACGACGCGGACTGAATCAGCTTCCCCTGTTCAGCCGCTCAAACACAAAGGACTCCCCGATAATCGACTCCATACCGTGGGTCGATATCTTTACCGGCCGCAGCATCAGTATCTCTTTTACAGAATTGTCGGCCCCCTGTTCCTCCGGAAAGGATATGCGGTAGCTGTTTTCAAAGAGCTTCCCCCCCCGGAGTGACCGGAACTGTATCGCGGGGATATTATTTGCCCGTATCAGTGTGTACATGCCGCTGTCCTCGTCGCTGTGGCGTGAGACGGAGTAACGATCCCGGGTAAAAGAGAGCTCTGTCCCGTCGGGGGACAGCCAGACATCACCGCTGTTCTGCAGCGCCGCCGCGAACTCTTCCCATGACCTGTTTTCCCCGGAGGGCATCACGGCCTTCCCGATCTTTCTGTAGTCCCCGTCCCAGGTGGAATCGGCGCTGATCTTCATCTGTACATCTTCGTTTATCTTGAGTTTTATCTCATCCAGCGCCGTCAGGGTTATATCAAACCGTTTTTTCAGGGTGGTGATAGACTTATTCGAGGTCGCGAGGTATATACCGTTTCTTCTGAGAACGCTTGAGGCCCAGTCATAAACCTCCTGGGTATTGTTCACAAGCAGGACGAGTTCCTTTTCTTCAGGATTGAAGAAGAGGTACTGCGGTTCCCCCGTGGGGGTGAGTTTGTACCAGAGGCCGTTCAGGAAGGATTCAAAGGTTTCCACCGTACCGTCCTGTATCCGGGCAAGCGCCGTGGCT
>JAISVD010000105.1 GCA_031271875.1 Spirochaetaceae bacterium
CCTTCTGCATATCATTCCTGCACTTCCCGGCGGATTAATTCCGCGCGGATTAATTCCGCATACCTGAAACAGTCTGTGGTATGGTCGTTTACCATTCCGACGGCCTGCATGAAAGCATAGAGTATTGTGGAGCCGACAAAATTCATGCCCCGCTTTTTCAGGTCCTTTGATATGATATCCGAGAGTTCCGTTTTGGGAGGAACCTCACCCATAGCACTGAATTTGTGTACCACCGGTTTGCCGCCGACAAAGCCCCATATATAGGCGTCAAAACTGCCGAACTCCTTCTGTATGTCAAGAAAGACTCTGGCGTTGCGGATGGCGGAATCGATTTTGCGTCCGTTCCGCACGATGCCTGGGTTTCCCATAAGTTCGGCCCGTTTTTTTTCGCCGTATTTCGCGACCTTCACCGGGTTGAATCCGTCAAAGGCCAGGCGGTAGTTTTCCCTTTTTTTCAGTATGGTAATCCACGAAAGCCCCGCCTGGGCCCCTTCAAGGATCAGAAATTCGAACAGCTTTATGTCATCGTGAACAGGAGTCCCCCATTCACTGTCGTGGTACTCCTCATACAGAGGGTCCCCTTCGGAAGCCCATATACATCGTTTCTTCATCTAATACTCCCTGTTATTGTTTCTCTTTATATCATATCGGTATTGTCTGGAAAATTTCAGTTTCCGGACAGATAAAATATATCACAAAAACCTGTCATCTGCTGTCATATTTTTGTTTCCTGGAAACAGGTATGCTTTTGAGGCAATTTCACATTATTCATCTGATCCACTTTGTGTATGTACCGATCCATGGACAATAGAACGAGGGACAGAGCTGTTACGATGGTGAAAGGCCGGCAAAACACCCGGTCTTTTTTGAGATGCCCCTGCCTTTTGTCTCCTCTTTCGGAATCATTTCCCGCCCGTTGCCCCGTCACATAATTGCATTTCCGCTGTTTTTTACCTATACTGAAAACATATCTCCAGGAGGTACGGAATACATTCCGCTTCCGATTAACGGAAGAAATTACAGGAGGGCTTTCTGATGACAGCTTCAAGGGTATCAGGTCTGTCTCCCTATATTCCCGGCGAACAGCCCGGAAAGGGGACGGGAAAGAAATATATCAAACTGAATGCCAACGAGAACCCCTGGCCCCCTTCGCCCGGTACGGTGGAAGCGCTCCGTACTGCGGACCCGGAACTGATGTCCCTCTATCCTGACCCTGATTCCGGCCGGCTCAGGGAAGCCATCGCGGGGATGCTTAATCGGTACGGCGGGGTCCTCTCCGGTGAGCGGACTGCCGGTTTTCCCGAAATAACACCGGAGATGCTATTCTGCGGTAACGGATCGGACGAGATACTTTCGTTCATCTTTTACGGTTTTTTCGAAGGCCCCCGCCCGCTGGTGCTTCCCTCCCTCACCTATAGCTTTTATCCCGTATACGCCGGTTACTATAATATCCCCCTCAGACGGGTGCCCCTCAGATCCGATTTTACCCTGGATATTGAAGTCATGCTGAACGGGGATTCCTGCGGAATGATTTTTGCGAACCCCAACGCACCCACAGGGATCGGCATCTCCCGGGACAGTATCAGAGATATCCTTGACCGCTGGCCCCGGGACCGCGCGGTTGTGATCGATGAGGCCTATGTGGATTTCGGCGGCGAGACCGTCCTTCCGCTGCTGGGGGAGTATGAAAACCTTATCGTTGTCCGTACCTTTTCAAAGAGTATGGCCTTTGCGGGTATGCGGCTCGGATATGCGGTTGCCTCCCCCGGAACAATTCGTACCCTGGTGACAGTCAAGAATTCGTTCAACCATTTTCCCGTAGACAGTATCTGCCAGCGGGCCGCAGCCGCCGCCTGCGGTGACAGCGAATACTACCGGGGTACATGCGGCGCTATAATAAGCGAACGGGACCGTTTTTCCGCATCCCTCAGGGAAGCAGGCTGGCGCGTTCTGCCGTCGCAGACAAATTTCGTCCTCGCGGAACATCCCCGCCTCTCCGGCGCGGAAGTCTATCGGAAATTGAAGGAGGCGGGAATACTGGTCCGCCATTTCGATATCCCTGGGATAAGCAATTTTGTGCGTATATCCATCGGCACCGGGGATCAGATGAAAAAACTGCTCGGTGCAGTCAACAACCTTGTTCTGAACGGC
Source organism: Spirochaetaceae bacterium (assembly GCA_031271875.1). Taxonomy (GTDB): domain Bacteria; phylum Spirochaetota; class Spirochaetia; order Treponematales; family Treponemataceae; genus JAISVD01. The sequence goes on from JAISVD010000105.1 coordinate 2,152, forward strand.
GGGGGAATACCCCCTCAGTACGAATAAAAAATCCGGAATTTCAGGGGGGATTGAAAGATGCGTTTTCTGATACTTTCCGACATCCATGGCGATACTGACCGTATCGGACAACTGGACCATGAATTTGCCCGGGCGGACGCCGTTCTGTACGCCGGTGATTTTGCCTGTTTTACCCCGGGGAATCCCCGTCCATCTGCGGAGACAGGACTTCCGGTACTTGATCTGCTGATGAAAAAACACGAATCCCTGTTCGCCGTTACCGGCAACTGCGATGATCCCTCCTTCCGGGAGGTCCTGGAGGAGCGGGATGTGTCGGTGGAGGGGGTTCTTGTGTACTTCAACCCGTTCTTCATCTGCGGCGCCGGCGGGGCCATGCGTTTTACCGGAGCCACTGTCAACGAGCGCACAGAGGACGGGATTCTCAGTGACCTCTCTCCGGTTGTTAACGGTACCTCCGATGATCGGGACTGGAACAACCTCATCCTCCTCATCCACCAGCCGCCGATGGATACAAAGTTGGATACTATCGCCTCCGGCGTACATGTCGGGTCGCAGAAGATCCGGGATTTTATCGGGCAGGTACAGCCATTGCTTTCTGTTTCCGGTCATATCCACGAATCGGCGGGGATCGATACCATCGGAAGTACTGTGGTCGTCAATCCCGGTTCCCTCGCGGAGGGCCGGTATGCCGTTGCGGAAGCCGTCTTTCGGGATGGCCGGTGGCGGATCGAGGGAGCGGAATTGAAGGTGCTTCCGCCAGAAACAGGTTCCG
>JAISVD010000108.1 GCA_031271875.1 Spirochaetaceae bacterium
GCTTTTACATCATAATCCATCTCAAGTACCTCCTGAAAAATATCTTTATAAGAACAACGCTCCTCGACTCTGTAGTGTGTGAGGTTGTTGATTCCGGATTTTCAGCGAAATGCCGAACAATTACCGGTCAAAGGATGAGCCGATGGTGAGCTCTGTCCGGTATTTCGCAACCGTGCGGCGCGCTACGGAGATACCCTGCTCCGCGAGCTTTTCGGAAAGCTCCCTGTCTGAAAGGGTGCTATCCCTCCCGATGATCTCCCGGAGGAGCTGTTTTACCGCTTCCCGGGACCGCGCTCCCGGTCCGGTTTCCCGATTTTTTCCTGAAGGAGGGTAAACGGCGCCGGAGACAGAACCCTTCCGGTGGACTCCGGAGGAGAAAAAGTATTTGAGTTCAAAAAGCCCCCAGTCGCACTGGAGATACTTTCCTCCGGCAATGCGGGAGACCGTCGCTTCGTGAACGCCTATCTCCGCAGCCACATCCTGAAGCCGCAGGGGGCGGAGATAAGCCGGACCCTTCAGGAAAAAGTCCTCCTGAAAGATAATGAGCATCCGGACTACCTTGAGCAGGGTATGATTCCGCTGGTTTATCGAACCCATAAACCATCTCGCCTCTTTCACGGATTCCCGTGCAAAATCACGGGCTTCGGTGTTTCCCTGTCCGCCGCGGGAAAGTTTCATAAACAGAGGGGAGATACCGAGGACGGGTATCTCTTCATCGTTGATAAGAGCGATAAAACCCTCTTCTCCCTTTCGGACGGTCACGTCAGGGATGATGTATCCCGAAGATTCGGAATCAAAACAACTGCCGGGAAAGGGATCCAGGGTCCTGATAAAATCCAGGGCTTCCTCCGCCGCCTCCCGGGATACCTTGAGTTTGCGGGCGACTACGTCGGAGCGGGGTTTTTCGAGTACGCCGATATGGTCACGCAGAATGGTCAGTGCAAGAGCCGGAGCACCGTCATAATATTCCGCCTGGAATAAGAGGCTCTCCTGAAAGTCCGTGCACCCGGTTCCCAGGGGATCGAGCCGCCGAACCACGCAGAGCGCCTCATCCAGCAGATTCCGGCGGATAGTGCCGTCCGGAGCGAGCGCACCCTCCGGAACTAACGCACCGGGAAGGGTTTCCGGCGGTACAAGATGGAACCCGCGGCCATCCAGGTTCTGTATGATCATTTCGGCAAGTCCTGAAACCTCCTCCGAAAGGGGCAGCTCCGGGAGCTGTGCGAGCAGGTGCTCCTGCAGGGACTCACTCCGGGAAATGGCGCCTTCGATGAACATCTGGTGGGCATCGGCAGCTTCCGCTCCCCGGGCGGAACCTCCGCTGAATTCGCCGTATGAGATATCTGGATACGCCGTATCCGGCTCCCCGGCGAAAGAAGCTTCGGCATCGCTGTTGAACCGTTTGTATTCGATATCGTTCCGCTCGGGCGCGGCGAGTTCAAGCGCGGGGTTGCGTTCCAGCTCTTCGGCGATACGTTCGCGCAGTTCCGCAGCGGGCATGGTCATGAGACGGATAGACTGGATAAGCTGCGGCGTCAGCTTCAGTTTTTGCTGCTGTGCAATATCGAGCCGCTGAACCTGCATACGACCTCCGGGTTTATTATATCATGTATTGGGCGACTATAAGGGACATTTTTCAGTTATGGAAATACTGATTTATCCTTCGATCTTTTCCAGTTCAAAGGGAGTTTCCTGGTAGACATAATAGTTGAGCCAGTTTGAAAAGAACAGATGGGCGTGGCTCCGCCACGAGGAACGGGGCTCCTGTTCAGGGTCGTCCGAAGGGAAATAGTTGACCGGAATATCGATAGGCAGGTTCCTCTCCCGGTCACGGCGGTACTCTGCGGCAAGGGTGTCGGCGTCATATTCGAGGTGTCCGGTCATGTAGATGCGGCGGTTGTCCCTGGACTTGGCGAGGAGTACCCCGGCCTCGTCGGATTCGGCCAGCAGGATCAGATCGGAGACGCCCTCTATGTCTTTCCGCCGGACCTCGGTGTGCCGGGACTGGGGAGCGGGGAAGTCATCATCAAAACCCCGGAGCAGCGGTTCGGCGTATACGCAGTGCCGGTTCCGGTATATGCCGAACATCTTGCGGTCCAGGGGATATTTCGGGATTCCGTACTGGTGATAGAGCCCGGCCTGCGCCCCCCAGCATATATAGAGGGTTGCATATACGTGCGCCTGAGCGTAATCCATGATCTCACAGAGCTCAGACCAGTAATCAACCTGCTCAAAGGGAAGCTGTTCCACCGGCGCGCCGGTGATGATCATGCCGTCAAACTGCTGCCGCTGTACCTCGGGAAGGGTGATATAGAAACGTTCCAGATGATCCTGACCGGTATTGCGGGATTCGTGGCTCTCCATGTGTACCAGGGATATCTCCACCTGGAGCGGGGTGTTCCCCAGGAGTCTGAGCAGCTGGGTTTCTGTGGCGATTTTGGTGGGCATGAGGTTCACAATCGCTATCTTGAGGGGGCGGATATCCTGGGCTTTTGCCCGCTGGTCGGTCATAACGAATATGTTTTCCTGTTCCAGCACGGAACGGGCGGGAAGATCGGATTGAATTTTTATCGGCATAAGAGATCCTTCATTTATTTATTACTCTGAAAGATAACAATAACTTTTTCCAGTAATTCTTTCAAAAAATCGTCTGTAACTGTTTCTACATAATTCCATTGTCTGGCGTTGTAATCAATGGTAACTAATTGATCAAGTAAAATTGCGCCGGTTGATTTAGTTTCTTTTAAAGGAATATACAACGGATATTGCCGCAGTGTGTTTGAAATTGGCGCGAATATAGCAATATTGGCATAATCGCTTACAAGATGATGGCTTAGGCACATATAAGGCCGATACCCTTTTTGTTCATGCCCTTGCTTGGGATCAAGATTAATTTTTATAATGTCCCCTTGCATGGGGATATTATTTACCATCTCTCTTCTCCAATTGAGTCAGCCGGATTTACAAGTTCTGTTTTGAAACTCTCTCCGGAATAATCCTTGAAAAGATATTCTATTGTTCCTTCTCTTGGAGTTGCGGGCTTGGAAATGGTCAATACACCTTCCCGCACTTCCAAAATTACTTCATCATTTGCAGAAATTCCCAATTGACGGGTCATTTCTTTAGGAAGCCGCAAGGCCTGGCTGTTTCCCCACATAGAAACTATCGTTTTTGTTCGCAACATACTTTACCTCACCTGTTTTTTAGTATATACAAGATGTAGATACATGTCAAATGTTTCTGATTAAACTGATTTAAATAAGGGAAACCTCTGAATAAGTCATCGATATGTATCTTTTTCAACATCTTCCAAATAATTAAATTCAACTTTACTCTGAATTAGAATTTCATTCAGTATATCATTTAAATATCCCATTCTATTTGCTTCGTTAAACAGTATTATTAATTGCGGAATATTAATAACTTCCTCTATTGATTCCATATACTTATTAACAATTTTCTCAATACCATATTGCTCATATGCACCTTGACGAAGATATTCATAAATTCTATCTCTTTCCTCATTTGTTTTTATAACAAACCGGATAGGATAATGTTCGAGTTTTTCAATATCCAAAAAATATTTTTTTATATCTAAGGTTTCTGTTACTTGAAAAAAATAACCCAATGGCCTCATAACAAAATCTATACCGCCATCATTGGCATTAGTTCTTCCTGTTTTATATAATTTAAGCTTTTCTTTTTTTAATTCATTTGGTGAATATCCCCAGAAGATTTTTTTGTCATAATAAAAATATTTTAATATCGAAAAACTAACAATTTCAAATAGTCTTGCATCAACGTTATGGTCGAGAAGACTTAATACAAAATCAAATATTTTTTCTTTATCTTGATTATCTATCTTTTGCAATTTTTCACAAGTGGCGATAAAATTTTCAAAAGCATTACGCTTTACATTTATATAGCTATCAATAATTTTTATGATTGTTTTACTTAAATCATATTCCCTATTGTTGTATTTTATAACAATAAGATTTTTATTTATCCAATAACGGCTTGTAGGAATATCCCTTAAAATAACTTGCTCATTGGTAGTAGGAAAATATTTATGAAATTCTTCATTTAAG
>JAISVD010000123.1 GCA_031271875.1 Spirochaetaceae bacterium
CAAACTGATCGCCAGCGAAAATTACTGTTCTCTTGCTGTGCAGTCCGCCATGGGAAACCTGCTTACCGATAAATACGCCGAAGGATACCCCGCTCACCGTTATTACGGAGGGTGCGAGAACATAGACGCCATCGAATCCTTTGCCGCAGAAGAAGCGAAGGAGCTTTTCGGCGCGGAACACGCCTATGTCCAGCCCCATTCAGGCGCAGACGCCAACCTCGTCGCCTACTGGGCGATACTCTCCGCAACGGTTGAGGCTTCCGCGCTTCAGAAACTGGGTGAAACGAACCTGTCAAAACTTACCGATGAGCAGTGGAACTCCCTCCGCAAGGAGCTGGGAAACCAGAAACTCCTCGGCCTGGATTATTACTCCGGGGGCCACCTCACACACGGTTACCGCCAGAACGTCTCCTCCCGCATGTTTGACGCCCATACCTATACCGTGGACAGGGAGACCGGATTGCTCGATTATGACGCCATTGAAAAACAGGCCATGGAATTCAAGCCCCTTATCCTCCTTGCCGGTTACAGCGCCTATCCCCGGTCCATCAACTTCCGCCGGTTCCGTGAAATAGCCGACAAGTGCGGCGCGGTACTGATGGTGGATATGGCACACTTCGCGGGACTTGTCGCGGGGAAGGTCTTTACCGGCGACGAAGACCCGGTACGCTGGGCTGATGTGGTCACTACCACTACCCACAAAACCCTGCGGGGGCCCCGGGGCGCCATAGTGCTCTGCCGTCAGCCCTTTGCCGAATATGTAGACAAGGGATGCCCTCTGGTCCTCGGCGGGCCCCTGGCCCACATCATGGCCGCGAAGGCCGTTGCTTTCAAAGAGGCCCTGAGCCCCGCTTACCGCGATTACGCGGCGAAGGTGCGTTCCAACGCCCGCGCTCTGGCACAGGAGTGCATAAACTCAGGCATGAAGCTCCAGACCGGAGGAACCGACAACCATCTGATGCTCATCGATGTCTCCCCCTTCGGGCTCACGGGACGCCAGGCAGAAGCGGCCATGTCCGAGTGCGGCGTCACTCTTAACCGCAACAGCCTGCCCTTTGACCCCAACGGCGCCTGGTGGACCAGCGGACTGCGCGTCGGAACCCCTGCGGTAACGACCCTTGGAATGGGGGAATCCGAGATGAAGGAGATCGCGCGCATCATAAAGCTGGTACTTGAGGGCTCAAAACCCGGCGTCACCGACGCCGGAGCTCCCAGCAAGGGCCGGGTCATCGTCGCTCCTGCCGCAAAGGAGGCGGCCCTTGCGGCTGTACGCGCACTGCTGGACCGGTTTGTGCTCTATCCCGAGCTTGACCTGAACTTCCTCAAGAAAGCATTTGTAAAATAATACGCCCTCTGATCGCCGCTGCCCCGGCGGTTTCCCGGAAACCGCCGGAACGGGACTTATCCTATTCGAACCGCTGCGGCGGCGTTACCACCCAGAGGGCGCGCAGGGGGACATCTCCCCTGTTGCTGAGGAGATGGGGGGATGAAGCCGCAAAAGAGATACTGTCTCCCGTTTCCAGTTTGTAGGAACGGGAATCGTATTGCAGCTCCGCGCGTCCCGAAAGAATATAGCCGCACTCCCTGCCGGGATGTCCGTGTGACCCCCGGATCGTATGTTCCCCCGGGGGGATAGTCATGATATACGCCTCCAGAGCGTGAACTCCGTCGGCATCGCCGGGGCGTGAAATTTCTTCATACAGAACAGTACCCTCGGTAATCGTCCGGCGCTCCCCGGAACGGATTACCTGCACGGGACGGCCCCTCCTGTATTCCTGAAAAAGGAATTCGAGATTGATATCCAGAACATCGGTCAGGGAGAGCAGCGTATCTATCGCCGGGGAAACACGGTTGCGCTCAATCTGGGAAACCAGGCTTTCACTCACCCCCGCCTGTTTCGCGACGATCTTGAGTGTCAACCCCTTCCGCTCCCGTACCTGCCGGAGTTTCTCCCCAAACCTGAACGGGGTGCGTCCGTGTTCATCATCTGCCATTATACTGCGTCTCCTCTTCCTCTCTTGCAAGAATAAATTGCATAAAATGGTCTTCCAGCGTCTTGTGAGGCCCCTCAAGATTGAACATCCTCCGCGACCGCGCGTTATCCCTGCGTACCGTATAGGTCAGATAAAAATTCTTCGGATCCGATGAGATATCGATTGGGCCCTCATCGCCGCAGAAATCGGTTATGTCATCCCTGCCCACAGAGGGTATCCCTTGGATGCACAGCTTCTGCCGTATCTTTCCGATCTGTTCATGGGACATCCCAAAAAGAAATTCCTCCATCGCCAGGGTGACATCCGGCTCCTCCAGTCTGTGAATGAGAAACTGCTGCCACTGCTCATCCAGACCGAGGGACATGATAAACAGTTCACTGGTACCCATCATCGTTCCGAACACCGGAGCGAGCTTATCCCGTTCGGCCCACACAGAATAGAGTACCGGTGCGATATCCACAACTGTTTTATCCGTCCGGTGCTCCCAGAGCATTATCAGCAATTCCGCTATCTTATGCCGGATATCGCTCTGTATATCTGCATCCTCCAGAAGGGTCAGATAGACATCCTCCACCATCAGGGTAAAAAGCAGCATGATAGTCGCCGCTCTCAACTGATGTATATCCTGTTCGGGGAACCCGGACTTGCGCGCAATCTTTGTCATCACGGAAAATGTGTGGAATTTGGCCACCGCGAAACCCTTGCCGAGTATTGCTTTCGTGGGGAGGTTGAGGGTATTATCGCCGAGACGATATTTCATGAGTGAATCGATAAGGGTGTCCGTGGACCGATCTCCGTGTATCATATGCTGGCGTGCATACAGTGAGGGAAAATGGGTTATCGTATCAGCCAGCCGTTTCAGATCATCGATACGGCCCGAAATCCCCTCAAGGGTTACGGGAGAGACCGTTTTTAACCCTTGGTACATCTTTTCCACCAGCAGACATTCATGCTCCGTAAGTACGATAAGATCGGTTTTACACGAAGGGACAGGGTCTGCATTGGATGAAAAGAAATCATCCGTATCGATATGTATAAATGGTGATGACTGGTTCATATTACTTTCAACTACAGTTTTGTATTATAACATACTATCCTCCTTTTTTCACACTCAAAAGAAGAACTTGTTCCGGAATTCTTTTGTATGTCCTTCCTGTACCTGCGCTCTTCTTTACCATGAGCTTTGTTCGGTTACTTGCATGTACCGAACAAAGCCGATATCGCAGGACACAGGGGTTTTATTCGTGGGGTATCTGTTTTTTTATCGGTTTGACCGTTTTGAGCCCCCAATCATAGTGGCTTGAAGTGCTCGAAATGAAATAGGCCCCCAGCGATGTTGTTCCTGTCCAGGGATAATATTTTTTCGTGAACAGTTCCTCATCGCTGTGCTGTTCGATACGTTTCATGATCCGTTTGTGGCTCTTTTTCAGCATCGAGATGGCTTCCTTGAGCGGTGTTCCCCTGTACCGTTTCCATATCTCCCTGTTAAGGTCCGGCAGGGTTATCCATGTATACCCCTCCGCGGGAATAACCGGTTTTTTTCCTTCCATCCCCTCTGTGTACCAGCGCTCCATCATCAGATGCCATTCATACAGATGGCAGATCACATCGCTGATGGTCCCGTCCCGTTCATTCAGTTCATATTCGGCTTCCCTGAATTCTTCCGGAATGGAGTCGATAAAACCGAACAGTTTTTCCAGATTCTGTTCGCTCATCCCGACGAGCTGTTCCTTTGTTGTCGGTCTTGGCATA
>JAISVD010000146.1 GCA_031271875.1 Spirochaetaceae bacterium
AAAGTCTGGTTATCGGGGTAAATTTCGCTAACTCATGCTCTTTTCTCTCTGGAATTCCTGTCTTTCTCCATCTTTGAGACTTCATTATATCTTAGATTTTTTAAATGACGTTGCCCTGAGGCACGGCTGTTCATACTCTGAACAAACAGGGACAGAGCTCAAACAGTTGCGTATACTTCCGCCACCTGATACACTTTACGATAATGAAACGGACATACAGAGTTTCCTTCGGAATGGTTCTTGAGCGTTTTCTGTTCCTGCTGTTGATAGTCATGCTCCTTATTGTCGCAGGAGTCACCCTCTGGGCCTTTGTTTCGGGCGCGGCTGCGCCGGGACAGGGCCTGAGAAAGAGGGACCCTTTACCTGAAACCGCGGCGGACCGTTTTTCCGAAACCCATGAAATACTGTTTGAAGAACTCGGCAGACTCCGGGCGATTACTGCGGACGACCCTCCGGTAACGGTCATTATCACCCCCTATTTTCCCTATCCCGAAGGCGATACGGCCTTTCAGGAGGAGCTGTTACAGAAAACACGGCAGCTCCGTGCCATCATTATGGACTATTTTGCGGGGGTTACCATGGAGGAACTCCTCGCCAGAGGAGAACAGGCGGTAAAGGCGGAACTTATACACAGCATGAACAGTGAGCTCGTTCTGGGTTCGGTGGACAGACTGTTTTTCAGTGACTATATCTTTCTCGAATAAACGGACATTTCTGCAACTTTTGTCTGTTTCCCAGTGTCAATAGTATAAAGCATATGCGAAGGGTCTTCCAGCGGAACAATCGGTTTTCCGGTAAAAAACCCTTCCGTAGTATATACGAGGAGTTTTGAAAAACGATGGATAACTATTCCGCAGCGGCTCAGGTTATTATAGCGGTTATTCCTATAGTCGGAATTGTAATCGGGGGTATTGTTATTTTTTTCTACCTGCTCTGGCGCCACAAGCAGGTTTCCCTGATGATAAAATCGGGCAATTATAAGCCTCCCCGTTTTGAAATCCGTACTTTCTCCCTGCTCGCAGGAACCCTTCTCCTGGGGATCGGTGCAGTACTGACGATTATGTTTGTATTCATCGATGGCTTTTCCTACAGCCTGCTTGGAGGACTGATCCCTCTGGCAGTGGGAATCGGGTTACTGGTGTATTATCGGTTTACTGTTCCGCAGAAACACGAAGATACATGAGCAGTGAAAACGGATTTTCCGTACCCGCAGGAGCAACTGCGGAAAATTCCATTACGGAAAATCCTGGGGCTCTACAGCCCGGGGCTCTACCGGACAGTATTCTTATCAGATCCGTTTGCAGCGGAGACATTCAGGCATTCTCGGTCCTGATAGGGCGGTACAGAAAGCGCGTCACCGCGCTGGGGATGAGTTTTTTCAGAAATACTGCGGACGCTGAAGATTTTGTTCAGGATGTATTTATTAAAGTATATACAAGTCTGAAAACATTCCGCGGCGAAGCGAAGTTTTCAACGTGGCTTATGAGGATAGCCTACAATACGGCGGTAAATTCGATTAAGCGGAGGAGGGAATACCTGTCACTCTCCGATGAAACGGAGATCATTGATACCGGAGAGGGGCCTGAAGCACAGCATATGCGGCAGGCCATACAGGAAACCATACGGGAAGCGATACAGGAGCTGCCCGAGCAGTACAATGTCTGTCTGGACATGTATTTTTATTACGATATGTCATACAAGGAGATCAGCGAAGTCATTCACCTCCCTGTGAACACGATTAAATCCCATGTTTTCAGGGCGAAGAAGATACTCCGCAGCAAGCTCTGTAGTTTTATGGAGGAGTAAAATGAAGATAAATTGTGAAGCGGTTATGGAGCGGTTTATGGAACTGGACAAGAATGAACGGCTCCCCTTATATATAACCCTTCATCTGATCCTGTGCAGGGAGTGCAGGACCAGTGTCCGTATGCTCACGCTGGCGGAGAAACAGGCGGCCCAGCCTCTGGCGGAATACGTGACCGTTGACAGCGCCTTTATGCAGGCGGTTCTGGCAAAGGTGTCCCCCATAACACAGGAAACTGCCGTACCGGTTACCATGAAGCGGTGGGTGGTCTCCGGTATACTGATGATCGCGGCGCTCTTCTTCTTTCCTGTTTTCAGTTATATGAGGCTGCCGGATTCGGAACTCCTCACCGTCTCCTTCTATCTGCTGTTCGGCTGTGCTGTTGCCGTCTATTGTATAATCTTTGTCGGTGGAAACATGGATTTTTTCGTCAAGCAGATCGAGCTGGCCAAAAAGTCGCACCAGACCTCGTGAAATGATCCTTTGCATACCAAAAAGCCCCGGCTTTTTGGTATGTTCCTTTTTTCTTAATTATCTGTTTGTTTCTTTCACTTTTTATATTCCAGGTTTATTTTGATATGTTGTCTATATATTCAAGGCCGATGAAGTTCCCGCGTCCGGTCAGTTCCAGAGATTTATGGGATTTATGGCGGTGTTATTCTTGAAAATCGTAAAATGGAGATGAGGCCCGGTACTCAGTCCCGTATTGCCTACCCTGCCGATAAGGTCTCCGGTTTTAACGTGTTTCCCCGCAGCAACATTCCTGGAGCTCAGATGTCCGTAGAGGGTCCGGTATCCCGAATGATGGCTGACGATAACATAATTTCCGTAGACCGTGTCATAACCGGAAGCGACGACTGTTCCTGAAAGGGCCGCATAAATAGGAGTACTGAGGGCGGAGGCCATATCCACACCATTGTGAAAGGTTCGGGCTCCGGTAAAGGGACTGTTGCGCCAGCCGAAAGGGGAGGACATGTAGTAACTGTGACGGATGGGCTTGCGGAACAGATCGCCGTTAATCTCCTGCCGGGTGACCCAGTCGAGTTTCGCGTCCGGCAGAAAGAGGGTCATCCCTTCGGAGAGGCCGCCATCGGGGGAGATTTTATTGACCAGCATGATCTTTTCTGCGGAAATCTCATACTTTTGGGCAATGGATTCAGGTGTTTCCGTATTGTTCTTGATCGTATACAGGATGCCGCTCATGGAGGGAACCTTGAGGAACTGGCCTATCTGGATATATCTGCTCTGTTTTATCTTGTTTACGCTGATGAGACTGTCCTGGGTAATACCGTTATGTTCCGCGATAACGCCGATCATATCGCCCTTCTGCACCTGATATACGGTATAAAAAAGCTCCGGGTCAGGCTCGTTCAGCATGTCCAGAATTATATCACCGGTGAAGGGTTCACTGAAATCGGAACCGCCCATACCGGTCAATTCTTCAGCCGCCGTATACTCCGCAACAGGCTCAAGGTCATCCTTATCCGAACACCCTCCCAGAAAAAGAACCGCGAAAAACAGACCGATACACCATATTTTATTCATGATCCAGCCCCATTCCTTCCATCAGCATATACGGCTTTTGTGCCGCAATGCGTCATTTTTTGTTAATCCCTATCAGATAGGTCTCAAAGGATTCCGCCCGGCACGCTTCGGGCTTGAACCCCTTCGCAGCGGCAAAGAGACCGCGCATTTTTTTCAGAAGCCCCTGCTGGTCTCCGCCCTGAAACACCTTTATCACGCAATTTCCTCCGGAATTCAGCATCGCTTCTGCATAATATATCGCCATTTCCACGAGTCCAGTTGAGCGGGAAGTATCAATTATTCTGTTTCCTGTTGTCGCCGGCGCCGCATCGCAGATAACCAGCTGATAAGGCCCAAGCGCCGCGGCCCGCTCCCGTACAGCAGCGTCTGTCATATCCCCCTGAATGAAGGTAAGATTGTCTCCCCGGACATTTTTTGCCAGCGGTGAAAGGTCGATTGATGTGATATGTCCGGTATTCTCCAACTTACGAAGAACAAACACCGTCCAGCTTCCCGGAGACGCCCCAAGATCGAGAACCTTTGTATGAGGTTTGAGGAATCTGAATTTTTCATCAATTTCCTGCAATTTATATACCGAACGGGCCGGATATCCTTCGGAAAAAGCCTTCCGTGACCAGAAATCAGGCTTGTCATACCGTGCTGTTGCCATCGGCTTCCTTTGCAATGACTGCTTTCTCTGATATTATTATAACATGAACCATGAATATAGCCAACGCCTTGAACGGATAGAAAAAACACTTGCAGAAACGCTGCCCGAATCCTGTTCCGGCAGGTGGATAGAGGAGACATTTTCCCGTCTCCCCGAAGGGGTAGACCTTCCCGAAGGGATAGAGACAGAACATATACGGCCCCTTGTTGAGCCCTGCAGGGAGCTGTTTCTCAGGGGGGGCAAACGGTGGCGGCCTCTGCTCCTGGTACTGGCCTGCGAGCTCTACGGAGGGGGAGACCGGGGTTACCGGCTGACCCCGGCGGTAGAGTTTATCCATACCGCGAGTCTCATCCACGATGACATCGAAGACGGCGCGGACACCCGCCGGGGAGCTCCGGCGGTTCACATATTGTACGGAATCGATACGGCCATAACCAGCGGTTCCTGGCTCTTTTTCGAGGCCCTGAGCTGTATAAACGGCTTTCCCGGCGGCCCGGAGACCGCCTTCCGGCTTTACCGGGCGGCGGCAGCGGAAACGCGGCGGCTCCACCTGGGTCAGGCTATGGATATCGCCTGGCACCGGGACAACTCGCGGGTTCCTTCGGTGACGGAATACCTGTCCATGACCCGGCTGAAAACGGGAACCCTCGCCTCTCTGGCGGGTAAACTCGGCGTACTCGGAGCGGGCGGGACTGAGGAGGAGGCTGAACGGTTCGGCGAAATCGCTGCTGGCGCGGGGGTCGGGTTTCAGGTACTCGACGATGTACTCAATCTGACCCGGGGGAATCCCGGCAAAAAACGGGGGGACGATATAGTCGAGGGAAAGAAGAGCCTCCCCGTATTGTTCCATCTTGACAGCCGCCCTGAGGATTTCAGGCGTATTGCCGGTTACTTTGAGGCGGCAAAACGGAACGGTATCGACGCGCCGGAGGTCGAACAGTGCGTGACCCTTCTGAATGAATCCGGCGCGGTTGAACAGGCTCAGGCATACGGTGAGGGCCTCATCCGCAGCGTCTGCGGAACGCTGCGGGAAAGATGGCCGGGAAACGAAGCCGCAGGGCTGATCGCGGGAATGTTTGAGGCCATGACCGGCGAGGCCGCCCGGTAACAGGGGGCTCAGGACAGATCGAGCTTGAAAGCCTGCTTTATCTAACAATGTCAGAAGTATTGTTTTGACGAGCAATAAAAACTCTATTCTTATGTATCTTCAGCGTTTAGCTTACAGTGTTCGCGTATTCGTTTGTCCTGAAACTGAAAGCTATATTTATCCTTGAGGTATGAAGCTATAATTTCATAAGCTTTAACACAAATATCACCAGGGACATGAAAATAAACATAATCCGTTTTATTGGTATGTACCTCACTCCAACCTGACAAAAGCCAGAATGTATCAACTGAAATACAGGTATTGCTCTTGGTAAGTACCGGAGCTGAGTTCATTGACATGATATTAAAAGAACCCGGATGAGTAACGAGTATCTCATGATAACTCAATTTTTTTCCCATTTTTGATGATATTCTTTCAGCCAGTTCTTCTCGCAGTTTATTGATGTTATTCGGATTACCAAATGTTTCGAGAAAATTCTTAGTATTTTCCTGCATTAATTCAATATTTGCTTCTTCTTCTACCAAATATTCACGATGAAAAACAAACGCTCTTTTAGGTAATGATCTGCTTTTTATGTGCCCAAGAAGCAACTTTAAGCCTTCATCTTCAGGTTTAGCAGAATAAGCAAGAATATCATTGTCAATAAATAGCAACATATCAAGAGGATGAGATATAGTCATGTTTTCCAAAATACATTTTCCGTCCAATAACTCTTTAACAATATCCTGAATTATTCTATCTGTTGCTAAAACTTTATGGTGCTGATAGACATACGGATAAAGCATGATTTTCCCCAAAGCCAACTGCTCTACGCATTGTATGCCACCCTGCCCCATAACCAGAGAGGCTTTGCCGCCTTCTTCAAAAATATCTATTTTCTGAAAATATCTGGCTTTATCATATGTTATCGGAAGACCGGCAGTTTTAGCGTCACGATTAAGATATTCGAGCTTGTCTACATCATAGTGTCCATTAATTATATCAGTTAGATATGCCTTGTCTTCGGAAATAAGCTTACCAACAATGATTGAAGCTACATCTTCCAGCTTTATTGATATCTCATAAGCTTCTGGCTTTATCACCTCTTGCCAATATTTTTTAAAATATTGGCTGGTAATTATCAGGTAGGCAACAAATTCATGTGGTTTTGGATTTACGTTTAATATTCCGGAATCTATTCGAATTTTTTTCCAAATAGGTTCAACAACCAGTTCGCTGCAATGAGAAAAAAATGTATGTCCAATGTCGTGTAACAATCCGGCCAGCCGGACTGTAGCTCTTTCGTTGCGCCAGAGCTCTTCATTGCCAATCCGCTTGAGATATTGCTTGCCTTTCAAGTTTTCATATAAAGCTCCCGCGAGACTTGTTACCCCTAGTGTATGAGAAAAACGCGTATGAATTGCAGAAGGATAAGTTAAAAAAGCGGTACCGAGCTGGTGGATATAACGCAGCCTTTGCAGAAGAGGGGTATCCAAAAGAGCAATTTCCCAGCCCTCGAAATAGCAAGATTCCATAAGGTTGTCATGAATAACTTTTTCTTGATACAGTTGGTGCAATTTGAACGGAAGAAGCTCTGGTAGAATTTTTTCATCTAAAATTCGGTAAGCATCCTCAATGCTGTTCAACCTGCTATTGCTCTGCATACGTTGAGCCTCATTTCAAATTGTGAAGCAACGTTTCGGCAAAACAGTCAATTTGCTGTTTTTCTTCTTGGGACATCCATTCGGCATATATGGGTTTTTTGACATCCATGGTAAATGAAGCTAACTTGGGATTGGGACGCTCAATATAACCTGCGCATTGAAGCGTGTGTATCGCCATATCCACTTCTTCTGAGTGGGGAAAAAATGAAGTTTCTGAAAAATAAATATCTTTCAATAAGGCAGGATATGTTTCTTTCATCTTATACACATCAGATTGCAACTGTGTGGGGTCAATTTTGCGCTGTCCACCGACTTTAACCTTACTAAGCAGAGCTAATATAATGTCTGTAGGGTTTTTATCCGAAAGGTAACCTTCAAAACGTCCCACACGAACTTCCATCATAACTCTCCTCTCTATAAATTAATTTTACAATATTTCT
>JAISVD010000167.1 GCA_031271875.1 Spirochaetaceae bacterium
ATTATATAAGCCGGATGAAGGAGCATATGAAATATGAGTGACTGGCTGTATTCTGATGTGGTAAAGGATCACTTCATGAATCCCAAGAATGTATTGATGGAAGATGAATCCCGATGGCCCTACGACGGCAAGGGAGTTGTAGGAAATATAAAGTGCGGGGACCAGATGCTGATCCTCCTCCGCATCAGCGAGGGAAAGATAACGGATATCCGCTGGAAGACCTACGGCTGCGCCAGCGCTATCGCTTCCACGTCGATCCTCTCGGAAGCGGTGAAGGGGATGACCCTTGAGGATGCGTACAAGCTCAGGCCCGAAGATATCGTGGCAAAGCTCGGGGGGCTGCCCTCCAACAAGATACACTGTTCCGTGCTGGGGGACAAAGCTCTCCGGGCGGCTATCGATGATTATCTTGAAAAGAACAATCTGCCGCCCCTCGCCGGGCAGGAGCATGTGGAGGTCATCTGTTCATGTCTGAATGTTACCGACCGGGACCTTGAGGAGGCCTATAAAGCCGGTGACCGGACCTGGGATGATATCCAGGCCCGTACAAAGATCGGCACAAGCTGCGGCCAGTGCAAACAGCGGGCCATGGAGAAGATGCACGAGTTTGAACATCTTTACGGAGAGTGATCTCAGGTCTATCGAAAAAGAGAGTCTCCATTCTGCCCGCTGGGGACAGGAGCTGTATGAAACAACAGTTTTCTGACCTCCGCTACCAGGTAAAAGGAACCCGCCACCAGGAGCGGAGAGCCCGCAGCACGGGCCTGTTCAAAGGCAGCGGGGATCGCTTCATTAAAATCCGGCATTACATGGAGGTCTCCCTTGTTTCCGGGCATCGCATCCCTGAACGCTTCAGCCGCCTTCCCTATGTCGGCCTTTTTATGTGATCCGGGGATGGTGAGGGTTATCCGGGAAAATCCCCGGGAAAATGAGCGGGCAATGGCATTCACGTCCTTGTCGGCGGCGCAGGCAAAGAGGAGATGTCCCGGCGGTTCCCAGAGGGAGAAAAAAGTCTCCGCCGTAAGGGCGATACTGCCGGCGGTATGAGCGCCGTCGAGAACCACCGGGACGCCGTATCCCGATTCGGCTGCGGAGAGAATTTCAAAACGCCCCGGAAGGAGCGCCCTTGAAAGGCCGGCCTCAATAACAGCTTCATCCGCTTCCGGGCGGATGGTTTTTATCGCCGCCGCCGCAAGGGCCGCATTCTGTACCTGTATCCGCCCGGAGAACCTGAGCCTCGTTTCCAGAGGGCGTTTGAAGAGCCCCGTGGTCCCGAAATCAAGCCGTATATCCATCCCTTCGGGGGTCATGGTAAAGGATGAGTCCTTCAGAATATCATCGATGAAAAGAAGCGGCGCATTGAGCTCCCTGCTCCTGCGGATAAATACTTCGCGCACATTATCCGGCTGGGCGGCGATGCATACAGGCACGCCCGGCTTGATGATCCCCGCCTTTTCAAAGGCGATCTGCTCAAGGGTATCACCCAGATATTCCGTGTGTTCAAGTTCTATCGCGGTAATAACACTTGCGGCGGGAAGAAGCACATTCGTCGCGTCGAACCGCCCCCCCAGGCCGGTTTCAAAAACTCCCCACTCCACCCCTGCGGCGGTGAAAACAAGAAAACAGAAAAGCGTCACCAGCTCAAACCATGAGGGATTCCCTCCGGGAAAGGCCGAAGGGATTATCGATTCGGTAAGGGGGATAATCTCCTGCACGACCCGCTCGTATATCTCCTCCGGAAAGGGACCATCCGCACCCCGGACCCGCTCACTGAACTCCATGATGTGGGGAGATGTATAGAGGCCCGTCTTCAGTCCCATAGCGGTGAAGATATCGGCGGTCATCGCGGCTACGGAACCTTTTCCCTTTGATCCCGCAATATGGAGGGACCTGAAATTGTTCTGGGGGTTGCCGAACCGTTCGGTAAGGGCGATTATCGAATCAAGAGAGAATTGTCCTTTTTTGGAGGTATATTCATAATTGATATAATCACTCAGCCACTCCTGAAGGATAATAAGCGCCGGTTTTTCTTTCAGTTTTTCATGCATAATAATGTACATAGTATACCATAGCGGCGCCGCCGGGTAAATGTATTTTTCACCGATTTTCGCATTAAGGGTTTCACAGCGCCTTGCTGTTTTTGGACAAACAGGGATCGGCGGCAGCCTCCGCGCCCTTCACGAACGGATATCCCTCACCCTTCCCCGCCAGGCCGCATGGAACCGGTCACGGCCGCCCCAGAGGAAAAGTCCCTCCAGCATATGGGGCCAGCTGCTCATATGATACTCCGGGGTTTCAGGGAGGGAACCGAAGAAACTGACCAGCATCATGGCGATCTGGAAATCATGAGACACGAACAGCTCAAGCCCGGAGTCCGGCCCTGAAACATTATTTTCCTGAGAAAAAATAAAATCCAGTAACGGGTCCACGGATCGCTCCAGAGCGTGGAACCCCGGTATATCCCGGTCCTGCATATACGCATCGATGATCCTGTGGGGCCCGAGGGACATAAAGCTGTTCATGCACAGATCATGGTCACTGATATAGGATGACTGGAGGATCGGGGTTCCCTTTACGGAAGGAAGGGACACATCAGGATTAGCCGAAACGTATCCTGCGAGGATGAGCTCCGCTGTTTCAATACAACGGGATGAGAGACTTGCAGAAGCAGTGACCGGCGTTCTGCCCAGAGAAGCGCCAAAGCGGCGGGCCATCTGCCTTCCCTCGGGAGTGAGGGAAACATCCTTGGTGATATCGTCTTCGGGGATGTCAAACCGGATGGAGTGGCGCAGGAACAGTTTTACAGTCTCATTTTCAGGGCAGCATTTCGCGGAATCTTCCATTGCCTGGTAAATCGAATAAAGCCGCATTTTCAGGGCCTCCCCTTCTTCGGACTATACTCCGGATATTCCTGAGATGTCAATGAGCGATGCGGAGCACAAATGTTCATAAAATCAAAACTGAAACTACAGCCTTATTGAAGGAGGAAAGGGTATATTTTTTGACAAAATGAAAAATCTGCTTGCAGAAAATACCATCATTGGAGAGATTATGGGAGGGCGTCCAGAGGGGACATACCTGTTTCAGGGTAACTGCCACTGAAACAGGTATAGGATATGCTTCTCTTCCGGGCCGAAGGCTTCCACTACCGCGTCAACCCGTTCCGCAAACCTTCCGGTTTCATGGCAAGGTTCCGCTCAGCCTTCTCAATACGGTGCATCTCGGGAGGATATCCATATTTCATCTAATTCCGCAGACCAAGAAAGCTCTTGTCAAATTCCCCTTTATAGCACAGATAGATATACTCTCCTCCAGCGCCTTTGTTAAGGTCTACATCAATTTTCGTATATCCTGACGGGGCCGACGCATTTTTGCCGGTGACGAAGGTAATATCCGTGATACCCCCTGCCCCTGTACTGCCGAGGGTATCCTTGCGGTAAAATAAATAAAGATAATCTCCGCCGGCGCCTTTATTCAAATCGACATCAATCCTCGTGTAGCCGCTGATTGTCTTATCGGAAGAAATTCTGATATCTGTTATGACCGTATCCGATTGCTGCTTCTTATAACAAAGATAAATGTAGTCGCCGCTCGCCCCCTTATTCAAATCCTGCGGACACTTAATAAATCCTGCAGGCGCGGGGATATCTTTGTTGTTTCCGGCGATGATAGTAATATCTGTAACATATTCCATAATTTAAAACCTCCTTATATGGGTATGCACTCAGTAATCTTGTTTTTACAGCGGCAGATAATGGGTTACCTTGTCAAAATAGGAAAATAATTCCGCTTCTGTATATTCCCGGCCCCATGTCATAGGCTGCTTGTCCCTGTCACAGTACACCCAGTGGAGCAGCCCATACCGGAAACTCCCGGTGCTGCTTCCGCTCCTGCCCAGACCATAAATCGTATTTGAATAGCTGAACTTGGGCGCATTGGTGGTATCGGTGGTACCGTGAAATTCACTCGCGGTAAGACCGAGACTTTTGCACAGTCTGCTCATCGCTTTTCCCGTCATGGCAATCCCCATATCAGTTCTTGTCATTTCAGGATCCGCTTCCATTTTTTCCAGCACATCTTCGAGTTTTTCATACCGGTAATTGACACCGAAAACTTCCGAAAATGTAAGCAGTTCCGGTTCCAGATCCCTGTTTTCATCACAGAATTGTTTGATAACCGGAAAGAGCGTGTGGTAATCGGTATTCCCCAACGCTATCCTGGAATTTGCCGCGGCTGCCTGTAATGCGGCGGCAAAACCGCACACACCCCAGTTATGCTGATTCAATTCATGAATTTCCATAAATCCTCCTCATAATAATTCTTCAATATGGTTCCTTGA
>JAISVD010000188.1 GCA_031271875.1 Spirochaetaceae bacterium
TACAGAAAGAGGCCGCTGAAAACGGCGGTATGGGGGTTGAAATATGAGTGATGTCGCAGCACAGGCGGCAAAAAAAGAGCAGCTCTATGAGGGCAAGGCCAAGAAGGTATTTGCCACCGACCGGCCGGATCTTGTAATCATCGATTATAAGGACTCGGCTACGGCTTTCAATGGTGAAAAGAAAGGTGAGATTGAGGACAAGGGAACCCTGAATAACAACATAGCTTCGGGGCTGTTTGAACTGCTCCGGCAGAAGGGCGTAGAGAGCCATTTTGTGGCGAAACGCTCCGACCGGGAGATGCTCTGTAAAAAGGTTTCCATCATTCCCCTTGAGGTCATTGTACGCAATGTCGCGGCGGGTTCATTCAGCAAGCGCCTTGCGGTGCCCGAAGGGACAGAGCTTAAAACGACCATTTTCGAGATATCTTACAAGGATGATTCCCTCGGGGACCCGTTCATAAACGATTACCACGCAGTGGCAATCGGAGCGGCCACATGGGAGGAGCTTAAAACCATCTACGGCCTTACCGCAAAGATCAATGAAATCCTGTCGGCCTTCTTCCTTGAAAAGGGGATCAGACTCATCGATTTCAAACTGGAATTCGGAAAGGATTCGGAGGGCACCATACTCCTCGCGGACGAGATATCCCCCGACACCTGCCGGTTCTGGGACGCGAAAACCGGTGAAAAGCTGGATAAGGATCGGTTCCGCCAGGATCTGGGCAATGTTAAGGAAGCCTATATTGAAATCTTCAATCGAATTTCAGGGAAGTAAATAATGAAACAGGGACAGTTTACCCCGAATGCAGTTACGGATGATGACAAACTCAGGGAATCCTGCGGAGTTATCGGTATATTTCTCCAGAACGGGGAGGATATGGCGGCCCGGCTGGGCTATTACGGCCTCTACTCCCTGCAGCACCGGGGGCAGGAGAGTGCGGGTATCTCGGTGTCCGATGGGACGGAAATCACAACCCACAAGGGGATGGGGCTTGTGTCCGAGGTGTTTAACGAGGAAAAGCTCAACTCCATAAAGGGACGGATCGCTGTCGGGCACGTGCTCTACTCCACTTCAGGAAAAGCGTATATTGAAAACGCCCAGCCCTTCGTAATACATTTCAAGCTGGGCAATCTGGCGGTGGCCCATAACGGAAGCCTTGTGAATACCGGCGTCCTCAAGGAGCTCCTCGAGGAAACCGGTTCAACCTTCTCTTCATCCAGCGATTCCGAAGTTATCATCAAACTTATAGCGAAGAACTACAAGAAGGGACTTGAACGGGCGCTCACGGACACCATCCAGATGATCAAGGGTTCCTTTGCGCTGGCGGTGATGACTGAAAACACCCTCATCGGCGTGCGGGATCCCAATGGCATCAGGCCCCTCTGTCTCGGAAAGCTGGAAAACGGCTGGGTCATTGCCAGTGAAAGCTGCGCCATCGACGCGATAGGGGGAGAGCTGGTACGGGACATCGAACCGGGAGAGATCGTCATCATAAATGATGACGGGGTATTGTCCTTTGAGTTCGGCGAGCGGACCGCCAAAAAGACCTGCATCTTTGAGTATGTCTACTTTGCCCGGCCCGACAGTATTCTTGACGGAATAGCGGTGCAGGAAGCGCGGCTCAGGATGGGGGCGATCCTCGCCCGCGAATCGGCAGTACCGGCGGATGTGGTCATCGGCGTCCCGGATTCGGGACTCGGGGCGGCGATGGGATTCTCAGCCGCCGTGGGTATTCCCTATGCCATGGGTATTGTAAAGAACAAATATATCGGCAGGACGTTTATAGCGCCCTCCCAGGAGCAGCGGGAGAACCTGGTGTTTGTCAAACTGAACGCCATGAAAAGCGATATAAACGGAAAACGGGTCATCATCATTGACGATTCCATCGTGCGGGGCACCACGAGCCGCAGGCTTATCCAGATACTCAGGAGGGCCGGGGCAAAGGAGGTACACTTCCGTATCTCCTCCCCGCCTGTGAAGTTTTCCTGCTACTTCGGTATCGATACGCCCTGCCGTTCGGAGCTTATATCTTCAAGCCATGATGAACAGGAGATATGCAAAGCCATCGGAGCGGATTCCTTGGCATTTATTTCGATAAAGGGAATGCTGGAAGCCCTCGGGGGTGTCGCGGAACAGGTTTCGTGCGAAAAAAACCGGGACGGACAGGATGGATATTGTCAGGGGTGCTTTACCGGAGAGTACCCGATGCCGTCACCGGGTGAGATTGTGTCCCGGCGTCTGTAGGAGAGGGAGAGTAACATGGTAGATTACAATCAGGCTGGAGTTGATATACACGAAGGTTACCGAGCGGTAGGTAAATACAAGGAACACGCGGCCCGTACACGGATAGCCGGGGTAATGAACGCTCCCGGCAGTTTTGCGGGAATGTTTGCCCTTCCGCCGGGGATGAAGGAGCCGGTGCTTGTTTCCGGAACCGACGGGATCGGGACGAAGCTGGATATCGCCATGGCAATGGGCAGATACGATACGGTGGGTATCGACTGTGTCGCCATGTGCGTCAACGATATTCTGTGCCACGGAGCGAAACCGCTTTTCTTCCTCGATTATATCGCCTGCGGAAAACTGAACGCTGAGACAGCCTCGGAGATCGTCAAGGGGATTGCCGACGGCTGCGAACAGTCGGGCTGTGCGCTGTTGGGCGGAGAAACCGCAGAGATGCCCGGTTTTTACGCCGACGGCAGATATGATGTAGCAGGGTTTGCCGTAGGGGTTGTTGAAAAGTCTGAAATAATCAGCGGCGGCGATATCCGCGAAGGGGACGCCCTCATAGGGATCGCCTCCAGCGGCATCCATTCAAACGGATTTTCGCTGGTCCGTAAACTGGTTACGGATTACGCCGAACCCTTCGGAGGCCGTCCCATCTGGGAGACCCTGCTTGAACCAACAAAGATATATGTAAAGCCTGTTCTACGCCTGATGAGGAAGATTCCGGTACACGGAATGGCCCATATTACCGGCGGCGGGTTCCACGAAAATATTCCCCGGATGTATCCGGAGGGTTCGGAACTGGTTTCCGTAATTGAACGGAACAGCTGGCCTGTCCCGGAGATATTCGGAGAACTGGTACGCAGAGGCGCTGCTCCTGAGCGGATGTTCAATACCTTCAATATGGGGATCGGTTTTGTCCTCGCGGTGGCAAGCGGAGATGCACGGGAGGCAGCGGATTTTCTCTCCCGGGAGGGATTTCCCGCATGGAAGATCGGCACCGTCTGCGCGGCGCAGGCAAGCAGCGCGGCGCAAACAAGCAGCGCGGCGCATGCAGGGGATGCTGAAAAGGTCATCTTCAGATGACGGGAACTGCGGGGGAGCGACCCCTGAGAACAGGGGTCATCGCTTCGGGCAACGGTACAACCTTGCAGGCGATAATCGACGCCCAGGGCGCTCGCTCCGGGGTCTATTCGGTTGAGCTCGTTCTGACGGACAGAAAAAACGCGTTTGCCCGGGAGCGGGCGCTGAGGGCGGGAATCCCCGCTGCAGAGGTACTGACCGACAGTTCCCTGTCCAGGGAGGAGCGCCGGAAAGTTGTTTCCGGGATGGTTCTGGAATACGCCTCAAGGAATAATCTCGACATACTGGTACTTGCCGGTTCGTTGACTATATTTACGGATCCCCTCATAACCGCATATTCAGGCAGAATAATCAACCTGCACCCTGCCCTGCTTCCCCGTTTCGGCGGACCGGGAATGTACGGACGCCATGTGCATGAAGCGGTACTTGCCTCGGGAGAAACCGAATCGGGATGCACGGTTCACCTTGTTGATTCCGGCTGTGATACCGGCCCCATACTGCTTCAGCGCAGAGTGCCGGTGCTTCCCGGCGATACCCCGGATACGCTGGCGGCCCGTGTGCATGAAGCGGAACATACCGCGATCATAGACGGAATAGTGGAGCTGTCGAAACAGTTCCGCAATAGAACAATCCTGTTTTGAAAAACAGTTTTGGATCGGCTGATTACTTGTTATTTTTTTCAGTGTTCGGTATACTGAAGAAGTAGGATCTGTTTCTTTTTTCCTTAAAAATCTGTGGATTTTTTATTTTTAACCGAGGAGGTATGTGTCTTATGGATTCTGACCCTGGCAGTCAGCGGCATAACAGGTTTACCAATTCAAGACCAGCGCCTTTCCGGTTCAGCAGATTGAGGATATCTTTCTCCTGAACAGTCCCGGAAAGGGAATACAGGAGCAATATCATGATAACGATCTGGACACAGGAAAACGGCAGACTGGTAAAACAGGAGAATTCCGGAGAAACCGGTCTGCGCAACATCTGGGTAGATGCCCGGGATGTAACCCGCGAAGATATACGTGTACTTGAAGAAGATTACGGGATAAGGCAGGAACATATCCTCGATATCCTCGACCAGGATGAACTTTCACGAATTGAAAAAGAGGACGACTATATCCTCATTATAGCCCGTCTGCCGGTTTATATGCCGTCGGATGCGGTCAGCTATCTGACGGTTCCTGTGGGGATCGTACTCTATCCGGAAATCATCATAACCATCTGCTGGACAGACTGCGAAGTGCTGAAGGACATAGCCCTGAACCGTGTCCGGGGTTTGAGCTTGCAGGATTTCCCGGCGTTTATTACCAGGCTGCTCAGCCGGGCGGATACCATCTTTCTGCGCTATCTCAAGGAGATCAACCGCCGTTCAACGGTCATACAGAATGAACTCCAGCTCTCGATAAAAAATAAGGAGCTGATCCAGCTTCTGAACCTCGAAAAATCCCTTGTTTTCTTTACTACCTCCCTTAAAAGCAACCAGCTGCTGCTGGAAAAACTAACGAAAACAAGGCTTCTTCTTCTCGACGAGGAGGACCGGGACTGGCTTGAGGATGTGGAGATAGATAACCGGCAGGCAATCGAGATGGCCGATACCTACAGCAATATCATGTCGGGGATGATGGATGCCTTTGCCTCGGTTATTTCAAATAATCTGAATATTGTGATGAAACGGCTTACGGTTATCTCCCTCATACTGATGATTCCGACCTGCATCACCAGTTTTTTCGGGATGAACATTCCTCTGCCCTTCTCCGGTTCAGGATGGCTGGGAGTTGGTATACTTACCTCTGCATGTGTATGCGGCTCATTTATCGCGGGAATCCTGCTGCGGGAAAAACATCAGAAGGATGATCGGAAGAAAGCTGTCCGCCGGAGAAGTTCCCGAAAGAGCATTGCCGGGAAGATACGATAAAAATCTTTAAAGAAATAGATTTTAATGGGTATTTTAGTCTCCTGCACCTATCGGATCAACGGCGATGTCCGAATCGCGATGTGTTCGGACACCGCCCTCGCACTGTTTCACAGAGAGGGGATACAATTCACGCCCATGAACCGTACCCTTTCAGAGCGAACTCCGGAGTTCCGTAAGGAGGGATATAACATTTGAGGAGAGTGTGAGGAGCTTTTCATATTCCCCCTCAAGATTCTCCGCAGAAAGGCTGATCCTGTTGGTAAAAATATCACCGACAAGTTTATGCATCTTTTCGTGTTCACTATCGAGTTTCACAAACACACTGTTTTCCGCAGCCGACATCTCCCGCTGGCTGTCCAGCCATTTTCCGAGATCGCACGTGTGATGATTTCCCGTTTCGACTCCGGCGCCGCTCATCTTCCCGTCCAGTATGGCCCTGACCCTGACGACCCACATCAGATGTTTGAGCACAATAGTCGTAAATGGAAAGGGATCCGGAGAGATAAAAGTATCAGACGCGGCCACAGCCCTGTCAAGTACGGACTGGAGGGCCCCGGCGGCGGTGATGATGGTCCTGAAGGAAGAGATGGTATCCGCTGCCCCCGAAGAGATACCTGAGGATGCCCCCTGGATATCCGTGCCGAGGGTGTTTATGTGGCGTACATTTTCCGAAACCGTTTTGAGCCGGGATGTAACGGCGGAGGACCGGTTGCGCAGGTCAATACTTGAAGAGGCAAGCATCTGGGCGGTCTTCACCATCGCGTTACTCCCCGCAGCCAGTTCATGCATATTTTCGGTAATAATATGAAACGATTCGGTGGTCTCTTCAACCCGTTCCTCTATCCACCGCATCGCGGAACCGGCCACATCGGCGGCATTCCGGACCTCATTCAGGGTCTCGATCATGCTTTTCAGTGTTCCGGCTATATGTAAGGCGTTGGTTCTGGTTACTTCAGAGAGCTTCCGTATCTCGTCGGCGACTACCGAAAACCCCTTGCCGATCTCACCGGCGTGGGCCGCCTCTATGGAAGCGTTCATGGCGAGAAGGTTTGTCTGCGCACTGATTGCGTTTATGGACGCGACAACCGTTTTTATGGCTGTCACGTTCCTGTTAAGAACCTCCACAACATTCAAAACCCGTTTTACCTTCTCGTTTCCATCATTCGCAGATGATGAGAGATTTGTCGTGACCCCCAGACTCTCATTGACAATACCCGTGACCGATTCGATTGACCTGGACATCTGCTCAATCGCCGAAGCCGAACCGGAAACGGTATCCGACTGGGTATCTACCAGGCGGTTCATCTGATCCATAACATCATATATCTCTGTCACTGCATCCGAGGCTCCCTCCAGAAGGGAGCTGAAGTTATCGAGATTTTCATCCTGAATATGCGTCTTGCTTATAATATTTGAAGAAATCTGTATGCCCGACAGCACGGAAAAGACAAGCTGTTCGGAAGCTTTCAACATTTCGGTCATATCATTGCCGGAAATATCGACCGAAGGGCCGGAACCTGTTTCATCAGACGGAACATTGGTTTTGCCTCGGCGGGATGCGCTTTTGTGAAAAAGAGTATTGAAAACAGACATAGTAATTATAATACCATATTTTGGCATTTAATCAACAACCCCGCCGTGAAGGGCACGGTATTACATTCCTCGACACGAATAAAGAGCTGTTCAACCATTATTATCTCCATTTTCATCAAATTCATCAAAAAAGCTGAATTTCGCTTCCACGGATTCCATGGTTTCGAAAAATCCGGGAAAAGAGACATTGCAGCATTCGGCATCGCTGATGCTGACGGATCCGTTTTTTATACCCAGTCCGGCACAGGCGAGGGACATAGCTACCCGGTGGTCACGGCAGCAATCCACAGATGCACCGTGGAGGGTAAACCGCGGGTCCCGCCTGTCATGTCCGCGGATACGCAGAAAATCCTCGCCTTCGGATATCTGTGCCCCAAGCCGGGAGAGCTCACGGCACATCAGGGCGATGCGGTCGGTTTCCTTGTGACGGCACACGCCGATGTTGGTCAGCAGTGTCTCCCCTTCACAGAAGCAGGCAAGGGTTGCAAGGGCGGGTACTGCGTCGGGGATGGAGGAGCAGTCCGCGGATATGCCCCTGAGCCGACCTCTATAGGGGCCGCTGGTTTCACCCCGGGCCAATTCGCCGCGCGCCATGTTGCCGCCCCGCACGGTGAGTCTAGCTGCGGACTCATCAAGCTCCAGGTCTGCCCCCATACACTTGAGCAGATCAACGATTACCGCGTCTCCCTGGCTGCCGGAACAATCGATATTTTCGATTTCAAGAACCGAATCGGTTATGAGTGCGGCGAGAAGGGGAAACGCCGCGCCCTCCCAGTCCGATGGGATGGTGCGGTCAAAGGCGGGAAATCTGTTTGGGCCGGTGACGGTTATATGGCGCCAGTTTTCGTCATCCACAGAAAGCTCTGTCCCCAGAGACCGAAGCCAGTCTGCGGTCATCTTCAGATAGGGGGTTTCACCCGGCGCGGTAAGCTCGATTTCGGTGCGGCCCTCCATGAGAGACGCGGCGATCATGATTCCGCTCACATACTGGGAAAGAGTACCCGAGGTGACCACCCGGCCAGGCTTCATCCGCCCCTTGATGACAAGGGGCGGGGCGTTTACCCCCGGACGGGTCGGTACACATTCCGCCCCGAGCTGTATCAGCGCATCGGCCATGTGCATCACAGGCCGGGTCCTGATGGATGCATCCCCGGTAAAGACGCTGTAACCGTCGAATACGGCGGCCACCGGGGCGAGGAAATAGAGCACCGAACCGGAATTGCCCACATCCACAATATTTTCCGGAAGATGCAGCCGACTCCCGGCGCCCCGGATCGTCCAGACTCCGGGGGCTGGTTCGGCCGAGGTCGAATTGACCGAGGTCGAATTGACCGAGGTCACTTTGACCGAGGTCATTTTGACCTCGGCCCCCAGTTCCCGGATGGACGAGACGCAGGAGAGACAATCCTCGCTGGCGAGGGGATTTCTGATATGGGAGACGCCCTCCGCAAGGGCCGCAAAGATGCAGGCCCGTATGGTATGGCTTTTTGATCCCGGAACGGAAAGACTGCCCGACAGGGAACTGAATGCTGTTTCTATTTTCATGATAACTCCGTCTGTTTTATGGAACCCGCTGCTGTTTCAACTCCCGCCGGGAAAGGTGTTATCTCCGGGGACAGAGCTGCAAATTTCTGCAACCGAGGGCCCGCGCGTTTTCCCTCATAGCTGACACTCCAGAGAAAAAGCCCCTGGGGGGGAGCGGTGGGCCCTGCGAGAGCTCTGTCCCCGGAAGCGAGGATATCCCCGAAATACCGCCAGTCAAAATCCTTCTGTTCGAGGTGAAGCAGCGTACCGGTCAGGGAACGGACCATCTTCCAGAGAAAGGCGTTGGCGGTTATCTCGAAAACCAGTGTATTTCCTTCAGTGTAAAACACCGCCTTCTCGAGATACCGGCATTTTGACTTACTCTGGTCTCCCGCGGCGGAAAAGGTTGAACAGTCGATCTCCCCCCGCAGAAAAGAGGCCATCCGGTTCAGCGCCGCCACACGGGGATACCGGTGCACCGACCATACATACCGCTGGAGATGGGCGAAAGCGGTTCCGCCGCAGTGGATAAAGTAACGGTATGTGCGGAAGGTTGCGCTGAACCGCGCGTGAATATCCGGAGAGACCTCAAGGGACTTCATCACCCGTATGTCACGGGGCAGATGCGAATTAAGGGCGGGAATATATTTTTCCGGGGGCATATTTTTCACCGGAGAGAGAAATGTGGCGGTCTGTCCCGCAGCATGGACACCGGCGTCGGTTCTGCCGGAACCCGCGAGGGGGGTATCGGCCTTGTGGATAATTGCCAGCGCCCGCTCCAGTTCAGCCTGAACAGTGCGCCTCCCCTCCTGCCGCTGCCATCCGGAAAAACCGGTGCCGTCATACGAGATCGTCAGCAGAATATTCCTCATCAGTAACGGTCACTCCTCATCATCATCGCCAAACTCGACCGTATTAGCTTCCTTCAGTTCCCGGGGAAAACTATCATACAATGCCCGGGAGTGCTCCAGCAGGGGGCCGGGTTTATGTTTCGAGGAGCGACCGAGTCCGAATATGCGGGCGATAGCGCGCTTGTGTTCCACAAATTTCTGTATCCTGAGCGCCTGGTCCTGGGTCTGGCCGTATTTGTATTCCAGCAATCCCGCGAGATAGATAATGCCGTCAAAACCGTAATTCTTGTCAATATCGGGACCGAATGATTTAAGTCCGCCAATCGGTTCGGAACCGTCGGTCTCCTTAACAAGGGCTTCGGTGTAAAAAAAGAGGGCTTTCTTGTAAAACTCCTTCGCCACAAAATCGTAGTTCTTTCCCGGATAGGTGGTATTCATATCGGTGGAGAGCCACGCGGCGCGGAGAGAGATGATCCCCTTCCGCAGGGTGGGTGAAAATTCGACCGGTGTCTGCTCATAGCAAAGCAGGGCCAGATAGTATGACGCCGCTCCGTCGAGGAGCCGCCGGGGTTTCCTGAACTGATACCCGGGAAAAACAGCGGAGACGGATGTTTTACGGGAACTCTCCTGTCCCTTGATTTTGTTATAACTCGCACCGTCGAGTTCACTGAAATCCTGCCAGA
>JAISVD010000186.1 GCA_031271875.1 Spirochaetaceae bacterium
AGTCGCTGGAAAAAAACAGCTTTCAGACCCATCTGTATTACAGAAAAGCGCTTTCACTCTACCATCTGGGGGACTACTCCCGTTCCATGGCGGAGCTTGACCACAGCGAAACCCTCGGACTCGATACCGAGGATACGCAGAAGCTCCGGAGGATGCTGATACAGAAGATGGAGATGAATTAGGTTTACAGGGTAAATTCCCCCGATACGAGGGTAAGCAGGTCGCCGGTTTCATGGCGAAAGAAAAGCTCTCCGGACGGACCGATTCCTTCTATAACTCCCCGCAGGGGCGTTCCCTTTTCAGGCTGTCCCTGAATAAACACCGTGTCTTCCTCCTTTCTGAAGAGGCGGCTTTCAACCTCTTCCCGCCACTCTTCCCGGCTGAGGACGTTCTGAAGCTGTTCGAGATATACCGCAAGAAATTCGAAGGGGCGGGGTATTATATCCGGCGGCGGAAAACTGCCTCCGGTGTGATTGTTCAGGATGAGCGAGAGAGAAGTTGCTTTTTCGCTGAGGGGGGCAGGAAATTCCGTCTGGCTGATGTTGAAACCCGTACCGGCATAGATGGTTCTGCCGTCCGATTCGCAGAGGATGCCGCAGAGTTTTTTCCCATTGAACATGACATCATTCGGCCACTTGATCTCTGTTTTTACTCCTCCGGGAAGAAAATGATCGAACGTTTCCGCCGCAGCGAGGCCGATTTTGAGGGTAAAGGCGTTGACAGAACGCGGTGGAAGGTCCTTTGTGTGCAGTACCGCCGTGCAGAGCAGGTTTTCCCCTTCGGCGGTGCTCCAACTGCGGCCTTGAGTCCGTCCCCGTCCCTGATTCTGGAATGCGGCGGATACTATGGAACCGGTAGGAAGGTGCCAGGGGTGTTCCTCCGGCAGCGCCCCGAACACCCTGGCGTCGGTCATGGTGCTGCCGGTTTTATCGGTGTGGACTATCTGTATATCCCGTCCGAGGAAGTGTACCCCGGCGGAGCAGATTTTCTCAGCGGAACCGTCGCGGTTTTTTATCCGGACTCTGCGGTACACAGCTCCGGATGTTTCCTGATCCGGTATGGAAAAATGATCGCCTTTTTCATCGATCTCAAAGTTGTAGACTGTGCCGCTTCTATTTGAGCTCATAAACCACCGAAACCGAAACGGTTACATCCGTTTTACCGGGATTGATCGGCGTGGAGCCCCCTGCGTCTTCCATGAGCATGACATTAGCAGTGCGGTATGCCGGCTGCTGGGGATATCCCTGCTCCTGTATGATGAGCGCTTTTCCGATCTTTCTGCCCGCCGCATCCGCCAGTATTCGGGCGTTCCGGTATGCCTGTTCAACGGCGAGCTTCCGCGCCTCGGTAACCGCTTCCGCTGTGTTGGAAGCGGAAAAGGAGACGCTGTTGAGCTGGTTCGCACCGGCGGTAACTGCCGCATCGATGACCATCCCCACATCGTCGATGTTCCGCACCCGTATGATCAGGTTGTTTGAAACGCGGTACTCTCCGGGGATCTGTATTCCGTCCTTGTATGAATACTCCTGATAGATACTATAATCGCTGGTGGAAAACTCATCCTTGGTGATGTTGATCGTCTGAATAACGGACTGGACCCGAAGCATCAGGTCGGAGTTTTGTGAAACCGCTTCCGTTACGTCGGCGGAGCGGGTTATAACAGCGAGGTTAATGGTGGCCACATCGGGCGTGACGGAGACCGCACCGCTTCCGGTCACTGTAATGGTATTTTTCAGTGTTTCTGCGGAAAGGGATAGGGTAATACAGCAGATACAGAGTGCTGCGGCTGCTGCGGTTTTGAGCGCTTTCATAGATCCTCCAGGAAATGTAATATGGAATACGGGTATTCCTTTTAAGGGATATACATAATAACCTTTGTACTTTTTTAAGGTTACTTATAATTGTATCGAAGATCAATAAGCTCTGTCCCTCTTCGATGGCTGTACGTTGCCTATCCGATTTTGAAAACCCAGACGCTCTGAAAAACAATTCCCCTTGTGTTTCAGGTGAAAAACAGGTATCATAAAATAAGGTGAGGTTTATGTAAATGATTAAAGAGTTCTTACCCTATGATATTGTAAGAAATAATTCGCTCAAGCTGGCGCACCGGATATATACAGAAGGATTCATACCCGACATCATATACGCCTCCCTGCGCGGCGGCGTATATATGGCCAATATAATCAGTGAATACTTTAAGCTTGCGCGTCGGGACTGCCGCCCTGTTCTGTACGCTTCTGTTGTTGCCCGCTCCTATTCGGATATCAGGCAGCGGGAACGGGTTATGGTTGACGGCTGGACTTACGCCCCCGAACACCTCAGGCCGGGGGACAATATACTGCTGGTAGATGATATCTTTGATACCGGTAAAACCATCAACCACCTGGTGGAGATACTCCTCGAAAAAGGGGTTCCCCGGCGTAACATAAAAGTCGTTGTACATGACTACAAATATTTTACCTGTAAGGAAGAGCAGCTCCCGATTCAGCCCGATTACTGGTGCAGAAAATTCGAGATCGACTCTCCTGACAATGACCGCTGGATACACTACATGAGCCATGAACTTGTTGGTCTTTCACGGGAGGAACTTGAAGAGTACTATTATCGCGGTGATCCTTCACTGCGGGAGGTTCTGGGATCCATTTTCTAGGATCACCTATATAACTACAGGACAGGCGATATAATGATACGAAAAGCAAAGAAAACAGTTTTACAGGCGTTTCTTGCCGTATTTTTCCTGTTGCCCCTGACTGCTGCGGCGGACGGAAGTGCGTCCATCCGGGTCACGCCGGCGCCGGGTCTGTATGCTTCCGCCGTCACGGTGACTGCGGATATCCCTTCCGGGAACGCCCTTCTGTTTGTCTCGGTAAACGGCGGGGACTTCGTTCCCTCAGACGGCACCGTAGAGTGT
>JAISVD010000238.1 GCA_031271875.1 Spirochaetaceae bacterium
AGGGAAAAAAACGTATTGTTTTTTTCCGAAATTGAAGAGATGGACTATCCCGCCGCGCTGGCTCTGGTTGATGAAATGCGCGAAATGATCCCGGAGGGTTCATCCCCGCCCCGTGAATATACAGATGCCCTGAATACGATGATACAGACATTTTCTTCGATTCAGCGGATCTGTGTTTCTTCACTTTCTCCTACAGTAAGAAATACCCCGTTCAAAGACCCTTTTATCCTTAAAATGACAGCGCCTGATGGTAGTCCCATTGCGGCCCTTCCTGTTGAGATATACTATCCAGTTTCAGGATATAACAATAAGTATGAATTCGCTTCCGAGACTGTACTGACAGGAGATGACGGAACAGTTGTTTTCCAGCCGCCGATACCGTCATTTTCCTGCAACACGACTATTTCCACGCGCATTGCGCTGAATTCCTCAATACCTGAAATTCAGGGGATACTTTCAGAATTGACCGAAGGGTCGGAATGGAAAGTTTCGACTTCCATAAAGGGAAAGCCGGTTGTCATAGCCCTCGTGGATTTTGAAAAAGACAATACCCCCATAATAACAAACAATAAAACGGCTACGGCTCTTCTTTCGGTGTTCATGAAAAACGGATATGCCCGGATGGGACTCGCTGATTTTACCTCCCCCATAGCAGCCGGTAACGATGAAGCCGTTTACAAGGAAGCAAAAAGGCTGTTGGGAAACGAGATTCCCTACATGATTTATGGTACGGTGAAGTACAATAAAATTGAGCAGACCGATGCGGGATATTATATCGGTCTTACTGCGTCTGTGAAGGCAATGGATCTCATCCACAAAACGCTGTTATATGAGACGGAAGTTACCATGGGCGCTTCGGGCCGGACGGAAACTATGGCGCTGAATAACGCAAGGCAGATCCTAGCCAGAGAAGGTCTGTTTGATAAGCTGATCTACGGCATCTGAACTCATTGCGGGTATGGAAATTGCAGGGTATGAACTTTTTCAGCGTATAAAAAAACCGGCCAAAAGGAAGGCCGGTTTCCAGAACCATTCGGTTTTATTTTTTCTCTGTGAGAGAACCTTTCATGGTGAGAATTCCACCGGAATACTTCATATCAAGGCTGCCCTCATATCTGCGGGAGGCGTCAGCGGCTGATGTGTCGGCAACGAGAGTAATTTTGCTCCAGTCCAGATCAGCCATTTTTGTGACGTCTCCACCGGCTTTCACAAACTCAGGTTTAAGCTCGAAACTTCCGCCGATATTATCGGCAACCTTTGCCAGCTTACAGTCGGCTGCCATATCAAGCTTACCGGAAGCATC
Organism: Spirochaetaceae bacterium; assembly: GCA_031271875.1. GTDB lineage: Bacteria > Spirochaetota > Spirochaetia > Treponematales > Treponemataceae > JAISVD01. The sequence goes on from JAISVD010000238.1 coordinate 1,304, forward strand.
GGTCACGAGCTGATAGGCGGTATCGCGGTGAACAAACCTGACGGTAATCCGGCTTCCGGATACGTCCACGGTGAAGGCATCATTTACCGCTGTTTCCCAGCTGGAAACGGGATACAGAACAAGGGAGCGAATCGACCCGGGAAGAGCCAGTTTTTTTGTAGCATCGGCGTCGTAGCGCGCTATATTAAATCCCTCTGTTGATCCGCCGATGCTTGCGCCGGTGGCAGCATCAAACTTGTCCTTTACGGAAGTTGAACCTGCGGTCCAATTGAAATAGTTTCCGCCATAGTTTTCCTTGAGCGCATCCATGCTCATATCGATAACGAGTTTGTTTCCGCTGCATCCCCAGAGTGAAAGGAGTACAACCAAAGCCAATCCGGCAGACGCAAGAGACAATTTTCTGTTCATAAAAGAATCCTCCTAATAAGTCCTGAATGTATTATGTATTCCTTAATAAAGAAGTACCTACTGCTGATTATAGTTTACCCTAAAAACATACTATTTTAAATATAAATTGTCAATCGATACTTTTTTATTATATTATACTATATGAACAGATATATAGGAGCCCATGTAAGCGCTTCCGGGGGTGCAGAAAACGCTCCGGTCAACGCCGGAAAGATAGGTGCAACCGGGTTCGCGCTTTTTACGAAAAACCAGCGGAGGTGGGATGCTCCGCCCCTGACCGAAGAGACAATCGAATCTTTCCGCAGCAATATGCACAAGGGGGGATTTTCCCCTGAATCGGTGCTGCCCCACGACAGTTATCTCATCAACCTGGCCCACCCGGACCCCGAAAAACGGCGTATATCGACAGCCACATTTATCGGTGAAGCCGAACGGGTACGGAAGCTCGGACTGATATATCTCAATTTTCATCCCGGAAGCCACCTGAACGCTATTGAGACCCGGGAAGCTCTGAAAAATGTCGCCCGGTCGCTCAAAACCGCAGGGGAGCAGGTTCCGGGGGTAACCTTTCTCGCCGAATGCACGGCGGGACAGGGAAGCAACCTGGGGGCCCGTTTTGAGGAACTTGCGTTTCTGCTGGATTTTTTTGCGGAAATATGGGAACAGGGAAATCCGCCACTCCATATATGCCTCGATACCTGTCACCTCCATGCGGCGGGATACGATATGGAAACCCCGGAAAAAGCCGCGGCGGTCTTTCAGGAATTTGACAGAACTATCGGGTTCCGCCATCTGCGGGGGATGCATCTGAACAACGCCAAAGCTCCCGCAGGGAGCCGCCTGGACCGTCACGCTTCCATTGAGGAGGGGACAATAAGCGCGGAGACGTTCAGATATATTGTACAGATGAAGGAAACTGAAAATATCCCCCTCATACTCGAAACGCCCCGGAGTGAACTCTGGCCGCAGGAGATAGAGATGCTGAAGAAGTGGAGTTCCCTGTAAGAATAAACGCATCTCTTTACCTTTTTATTCAAAATCGCATAGAATACAAGGTACTGCATAGTTGAGGATGTTCAATGAAAAATGCGTCATTCAGGGAATACCGTTCGCTATTTCCGTATATGAAACCCTACCTGGGAAAATATCTCGTAGGGTTTTTCTTCCTGCTTCTGGTTGATGCCGCGCAGATATTCATTCCCCAGTGTATCAGGCAGGCAATCGATATCATTACCCCCGGATCCTTTGATGCGCGGGCTGTGTATAAACTGAGCGCGGTCATTATTGTTCTCGCGCTGGTAATATCAGGAGGGCGCTTTCTCTGGAGATACTTTATCCACGGCTCATCCCGCAGGATCGAAACGGAGATACGGCAGAATCTGTTCGATCATATGATTACCCTGTCATACGATTTTTACCAGAGGAACAAGATCGGCGACCTGATGGCCCGGGCGACCAACGACCTTAATGCGGTCAGAATGGCCATCGGCATGGGTTTTGTCGCTTTTATCGACGGAACCGTGATGTCCATCACCATACTCATCATCATGTTTGTCCAGGAACCGCAGACCGCGGCGTTCGCCATAATCCCGCTTCCGGTCATTACGCTGCTTATCCTTTTTTTCGGGAGTCTTGTGGGAAAGAGATTTCAGCGGGTGCAGGAAACCTATTCCGGCATGAGCGATACGGTACAGGAGACCTTTGCGGGTATACGGGTGGTCAAATCCTTTGTAAAAGAGTGGTGGTTCATCCGCAAATTTGCGGACACCAATAAGGATTACAGACAGGCGAATATGGCAGTGGTGAAGATATTCGGTATCTTTTTTCCGCTTATATCGTTTCTGTCGGGAATGACCACGCTTATCCTCCTTCTGGTAGGAGGGGCGCAGGTTATCGAAGGGACATTGACCACCGGAGAGTTGGCGGCATTTTTCAGTTATCTCCAGATGATGATCTGGCCCATGCTTGGGGTGGGATTCATGGTAAATATGATGCAGCGCGGAGCGGCGAGCCTTGCCCGTATCAATGAGATATTCAATGAAGAACCGGCCATTGCGTCCCCGGCGAAACCGGCGGCGCCGGATATGAACCAGGAACCGAAGATTCCTGCAGAACCATCGGTGAGCATCCGGAACCTTTCATTTTCATACGCTCCAGAGGACGCCCCGGCGGAAGCTGCATCCGGGGAGTTCTCTGGGGAATCCTCTGGGGAGGGAGCCGAACCGGGCCGTGATATCCTGCGTGATATCAGCATTGATATCCCCTCAGGGATGATCATCGGAATTCTCGGAAAAACCGGTTCCGGCAAAACGACTCTGCTCAAGACGCTGATGCGGCTGATAGATCCGCCGCCGGGTACGGTTTTTGTCCACGGAACTGATGTACGCGAATGGAACCTTGAACTCCTGCGAAGCCGGTTCGGAGTAATCCCCCAGGACACCTATCTGTTCTCAGATTCTATAAAGAACAATATCAGTTACGGAGTAACTGCTGGTTACGGAGTAACCGGCGCTCACGAGCGCGGCGATCAAGATCGCGGCGATCTTGACCGCGGCGATCAAGATCGCAGACTGAAGGACGCGGCGGAGACCTCCGCCATCGCGAAGGACCTTGAAGGTTTTGCCGGCGGCTGGGATACGATTGTCGGGGAACGGGGGCTGACCCTCTCTGGAGGGCAGAAACAGCGGGTGGCGATCTCACGGGCGCTGAGCCGGGAACCGGAATTTCTGATAATGGACGACGCGCTTTCCGCGGTGGACGCTGAAACGGAACGGACGATCCTCGACAGGCTGCTGGAAAAGCGGCGGGGAGGCACTGCGTGCGGGACGACAATCATCGTCTCCCACCGGGTTTCCACCCTGCAGAATACCGATTTCGTCATTGTCCTGGAAAACGGCAGAATCGCCGAAAGCGGTACTCCGAAGGAACTTGCCGCAGGGAAGGGGTTTTTCAGCCGGATGGCCCAGCTGCAACGGCTTGAAAAATAGTTCGATATGTTGTATATGTAAGGTGATAGGACCCCCCGCACCTCTGGCAAGTCTGCTTTGCAGATTTGTAAAGTGTAACAGTGGGGGGACATTTTTTATGGCCGATATAAAAAATCCTACTACTTATAAACAACAAAGAGAAATACTCCGTTCCAGAGGCTGCATAATTCAAAGGGATCAAAAATATAGTGCTCAGGGCTTTTTCAAAACGCATCATAACATATTGGCAAGTTGGTTAAAATGCGGTACTGATTTGCGTAATTTTTGCGTCCATTTTGGCAGGCTTTACTACCGAAGATTTACGTCAATACCCAATGGAATTCCCGAAATTGATAAAACCAATGAACGCAGTCTTTTTGCAGTCATACTGGTTTTGCAAAAACTATACAAAGATTCAGCAAAGTGGAATAATGAAGTATTCACGTCTTTAGATTCTTTGGTGAATGAATATAAAGCACGTATACAGCTTTCATGTATTGGGTTTCCTTTGGAGTGGGAGATAAAACTAAAAAACGGAGGCGGTGTAAATGGCTGAATACTTTGAAGTTGAAGATGTTGTTAAGGAATATGACAGCCGTATCGTGAAGCGCATTTTCGGGTATGTAAAGCCCTACCGGTTTCTCGCTCTGTTCGCGGCATTGGGGCTGCTCGTTTCCACAGCAGGGGAGCTGTTCATACCGGTTCTTACTCAGCGCATAATAGATTCGGTCATCATCTCCCGTTTTATCGCGATAGCTATTGAACAAGTACAGTATGACCAGCTCGCACCAGAAACAGTACAAGAGCTGGAATATTCCCCCTATCAGTACTTTGCCGAAGGAATGATGTTTCTTCCCAGAAGCGGAAAAGGGAAACTTTCCCAGAATGCGGAGCATGAACTCGCAGCAGCAGGCTTCATAATTGAAGGAAACTGGTACGCTTTTAGCTTTAATTCAAGCGATCCTGTGGCAAAAGTCATTCAACAACATCCAAATCTGTTTTACACCAAAAATAGGGAAAAGAGACTTTTCACCGAAGAAATTCCGGACGGAAAAATTTCCGCTGCCGTTCGGTCAGAAGATTTGTATTCCCTTTCACTGGAAGAAATACGGCTCATCCGGGGACATGACCTTAAACTCATTATCTATGCGGCAGCGCTCTTTTTCATCGCCATCATTCTGATATTCGGCGCGACCTTTCTTCAGACATGGAACACCTCCCTTATAGGACAGCGGGTCATGGAAGATATCCGCCTCGCGCTTTTCAGGAAGACCGCCGGACAGTCAACGGATTTTCTCTCCCGCCACCCGGTGGGGCGCATCGTTACCAGGCTCACCGGCGACGTAGAGACCATCAACGAATTCTTTACATCGGTACTCACCGCCTTTCTCAAGGATTTTTCCATCATGATCGGCGTACTGATAACCATCTTCTTCCTCTCTCCGAAACTCGCCCTTGTTACGCTGATAACGCTGCCGCCGGTGGCGGTAATAGCCGCAATCAGCCGGATAAAGGCGCGGGATGCCTTCAGGAGACAGCGTACCGCCTCCTCCAGCGTGAACTCCTATCTTTCGGAACACCTTTC
>JAISVD010000040.1 GCA_031271875.1 Spirochaetaceae bacterium
GTGTGTCCCAACGGGCTGCTCTCCCTTGTTCCGGCGAATGCGGATTATAGTATCTCCTGCGCGGCCCACGGCGGGCCGGAGATGCAGGAGATTTGCAGTGTCGGCTGTACCGGCTGCAGGGAGTGTGAAAGAGTGGGGGGGCCCGAAGGGTTTTATGTTCGGGAGAGTCTCGCCTCAATCGATTACAACCGCGGCGGTGACCGCTCCTATGCGGCGGGACGCTGCCCGATGAACTGTATTATAAAATTTGAACAGAATGAGAAAAATTCCTTTAAATTATGGAGATTCTGGTCTACACTGATAACAGGTGGAAAAGAAAGTGGATAATATAATACCATGAAACCAGTCAATATCTGCATAGGATTAAGCGGCTGCCTTCCTCAAACCGGTACACAGCAGGAGTTGGAGGCTTTGTACCAGAGTGTGTATAAACCGATGATGTCGTCGCTCTATTCGTGTCCGGATATCCCCTTTATGCTCCACCTCTCAGGGAGGCTTCTGGAGTGGTTTGAAAAACACCATCCGGAGCTGCTTATGCTCCTTGAAGAGATGACTGAACGAAAACAGCTGGAGATGCTCGGGGGCGGTTATTATGAACCCCTCTTTCCCCTTATCCCCCCTGCCGACCGGGTAGGGCAGATCGAGATGATGACCACTATACTGCGCAGGCTCACCGGAAAAAGGCCCCGGGGGTGCTGGCTTCCCGGCAGCGGATGGGATCCGTCGCTTATATCAAGCCTGAACACCTGCGGTATGGAATATATACTTCTCGACAAGGACCAGATCGCCTGCGAGCAGTACAACAGCCGGGAGGCTTACAGTCCGGTTATCATTGAGGAGATGGGAAAGACCATCTATGCGCTTCCTATGGATACGGAACTCTTTACCGGTTCCGGTGCTGTACCGCAGGCCGTGCTGGACCGGCTGCTGGCCGTTGCGGGTAACAGGGAGCAGAGCGCTGTCTGCGCCTTTGTCCCCTTACAGCTGGTTCCGGAACTGTTCAGTCCCTCCGGGGACGGGGAGAGCTGGATGGAGGGGTTTTTCAGTACCGTCAGGGAACACCCCGAAGCAGCGAATTTTTCGCTCCCCGGACGTTTCATGAAACATCTGATACCTTTCCGCAAAACCTATATATCATCAGGGGCCGCTCCTGCGGTCACCCGCTGGAGTCTCATTCCCTTTGCTGCCGAGAACGACGCGGTCCATCCGGGTTTTCTTACCCGCAGTTCTCTGAGACGGTTCCTGTTTCTCTATCCCGAGGCGCTGAACATCTACTCGCGGATGATGTATACCCATCTCCTGGTAAACCAGATAAAAGGCGACAGGATACGTAAAAAAGCCGCCAGGGAGGAGCTCTGGAAGGGACAGTACTGTGATGCTTACTGGTTTATTGAGAGGGGGGGGATCTGCGACCCCGCAGTCCGGCGGCAGGCCTACCGCCACCTTATCCAGGCGGAAAAGATGGCCCGCGATCGTAATACCTTCCTCGATTCCGTTATCTGCTTTGATTTTGATACCGACGGGTTCAAGGAGTATATCGGGCAGTTTCTTTCGTTCAATATTTTTATACATCTCTGCGGAGGTTCGGTTTTTGAGCTGGACCTTTTTTCGACACCCCACAATTATGCGGACACGATGGACAGAACCGTGCTGTTTGACGGTATCGGCGACCGGTGGCGCCGGAAACTCTTTGTGGATCACCTGGTGGACTGTGACGAACTGGCGCTGCTTTCACCCGACAGTTCCCGGATGCCGGATGATACTGTTTTTTCTGGGCTGCTCTACCAGGAGATCGGTTTTGACCGTATCCGGCATGAAATTTTGATGAAGGCTTCAGGGTTCTTCGGGCCGCTGAAGCAGCCGGTGACCTTAAAGAAGAAATATATGCTCTCCCGGAACGGGATTCAGGTTCAGTATATACTGAAGAATGACAGCCCCCTGCCGCTGACGGGGTGTTTCGCCGTCGAATCGAACCTTTCGCTGCCAAGGCATACCCAGCAGGATCAGATAATAGAGGTCATCTCCGGTGATGCCCGGGAGGAGGTTCTTCCCGATATGGCCTACCGCAGGGACGACGGGGTGTCTTATACCCATGTTTATGATAGTCAGAATAATATTCAGTTTGTTTTTGAGCCGAATGAGGATGCGGGGATTGCCATCTCTCCCCTTGTGATCAACCGCCCTGCCGGTGATTCTGCGGGGCCGGTATATCAGGCGACAAATGTGATTTTTCACTGGAAGGTTGATCTGGTGGCTGGTTACGAGATGGAAAAGACGCTTTTTTTCAAGATTACTTCCCACAAAAACAGGTAACAGCACTCCCGGCTTACCGCCATCTCTGTACCGAGTGCAGAAATTCGATGACCCGCAGTCCGTCTCCTGCTCCCGAAACAGGGAGCCGTGAGCGGTCGTGTACGCAGGCGACGGCGTCTTTAAGCATGTTTGTGAAATAGCAGCTCTGTCCCCCGAAGCCGCTCTGTATCCGTTCCAGCGACCGGAAGCCCCGGGCGTAGGGGCTTTCTCCACTTTGCCATATCTCATATACGCCGTTGCCTATACTGAGCCTGCCCCGGGTACAGGAGAATTCCAGTTCAAAGACAAGGTGGTCCCGTTCCGCGCCGATCTCGAAAACAAAGGGGAGCGGGCTGGACAGCTCTGAGCTTTCCTGCCCCGGGTTTTCCTTATCCGGTTTGTTCCGGCTTTTCCCTCCGATGCAGAAGGGTCTGGTATGTCCGAAGAGCCAGGCCGTTCCCTTCCGGGAAGTGAGGGGATCGCCCAGGTGTTTTTCATAGCGCAGATCAGCGCCGCAGAGATACATAAGCGCGTCGGCGAGGTGGGTGCCGTCATGCCAGAGTACGTCGAGCATCCGCCTTTTTTCGCCCATGTAAAGACAGCATTTTACCGAGCGCAGCTGACCGAGGGTTCCCTTCCGGAGTATCTGCTTGGCAGCGATATAATCCTCTGCGTAACGGCGTTCATGGTTTGTGATTATCCTGACTCCGTATTCCGTTTCCAGAGCCGCTATGCGGCGTGCTCCCCGCAGTGTATCGGAGACCGGTTTTTCGCAGACTATTACAGGAACTCCATTTGCGGCCGCGAGACGGCAGTAGTATTCATGGCTGTCCGGGTGTGT
>JAISVD010000066.1 GCA_031271875.1 Spirochaetaceae bacterium
GTTAGGGTTTCAGGATAAAACGGACTTGCTTGACAAGTTAGTTCTGGCTTCTCCTGAATACCAGGCCGACGGACGGCCTTCGCTTCAGGCGGCGCTTTTGATGTTAGAAAAGGCATCGGCTGAAGGTCTGTACGTTTTTGAATGGATGCACCAGGCGATGGACGGAATACCTATACCGACTGAGGTTACTGCGGTTCGGATCGAATATGGGGACAGTTATATCATAGCCGCGTATGTACGTGACCTGCGCGAAGACAAGCGGATGATGCGTGAGATAGAGTATCAAAATCAGCTCCTGTATACGGTGAACCGCATATCCGCCATCCTGCTCCAATCGAACGCCGACAGCTTTGAGCATGATCTTCTGCGTTCTATGGGCGTCATCGCTGAAGCGACGAGGGCAGACCGCGTTTATATTTGGGAAAACTATGTCAATGACGGGGAGCTTTACTGTTACCAGGTTTATGAATGGTCTATGGGCGCCGAACCGCAGCAGGGCAATGATTTAATTCAGGGAATCTCATACCGCGATATTTTGCCGAGTTGGGAAAAGGCATTCCTTCAAAGGAAGTGTATAAACGGAATTGTCCGCGAATTGGCTACCAGTGAGTACGATATTCTGACCCAACAGGGAATCATATCTATTTTAGTGGTGCCGATTTATCTCAAAGAGCAATTCTGGGGTTTTGTCGGCTTCGATGATTGCCACAACGAGCGGCAGTTTTCGAAAAAGGAGGAAGAAATTCTGCGGTCGGCCAGCGAGTTGATTGCTAATGCCTTGATCCGTAACAGCATGGAGCAAGATATCCTTCACCTGGAGGTTGAGGTAAATAAGATTTTTTATGATCCCCTGACAGGTATTTATAACCGGCGATTTTTTGACGAAACCATGCAGCGCGTGATACATTCCCTGTCCCGTTCCGGCGGCGTACTTAGCTTGATGATGATCGACATTGATTATTTCAAGAGATATAACGATACCTACGGTCACATAAAGGGAGATGACTGTCTGAAAACCGTTGCAAAAATGCTGCGGGACAGCGTAATACGAGCCGAAGACTTCATTGCGCGGTACGGCGGTGAGGAATTTGTCGTTGTCCTGCCAAACACCGACGAGGCAGAGGCTTGCAAGGTGGCGTGTAAGCTGGTGGAGAATATACGCAGCTGCAATATACCGCATGAAAAAAGTGACGCGGCAGACTGTGTCACTGTCTCCATAGGAGTTACAACCGGCAAAGCGCAGCATATGCAAAGCGGCGGCAATTATATTCAGCGTGCGGACGAGATGCTGTATAAATCCAAGCAGGGCGGACGTAACAGATATACGTTTGCGAGCCTGTAAAACCAGACGCAGCACTACGAAGTTGACTATTCATCATCCATAAGGCCGGGCCGTTTTTCGGCCTATTGACCCCTGACCAGAGGATAGGGCAAAATGGTTTTATGAAAACCATTGTTTCATGGAACGTGAACGGAATCCGGGCGGTGGAGAAAAAGGAATTTCTTCCGTGGCTGCTGGAAACCGCCCCTGATATACTGTGCGTTCAGGAGACCAAGGCCAATCCGGGGCAGCTCTCTCCGGAACTGCTCTCTCCGCAGGAGAACTCCCCCGCAAAGGAGGGGCTCTCCTACCGCAGCTGGTGGTCTTCCGCCAAACGGCCCGGATACTCCGGGGTCGCCATTTACAGCAGAACCGAACCGCTGGATGTGATCCCCTTCGGTTACCCCGAATTTGATGATGAGGGCCGGGTACTCATCGCGGAGTACGACAATCTCTCCTCTGCGGGGAATGTCTGTGTGATATCCGCTTACTTCCCCAACAGTCAGGATGCGGGGGCGCGGCTCCCATACAAGCTGGATTTCTGCGCGGCCATGCTGGAGACCTGTAACAGGCTGACCGCCGCCGGAAAACAGGTGCTCCTCTGCGGGGATTACAATATCGCCCATAAACCGATAGATCTTGCCAACCCCAAAAGCAATGAGAACCACGCCGGATACCTTCCCGAAGAGCGGGCCTGGATGGATACCTTTACCTCTTCCGGATATATCGACACCTTCCGCCATTTCTGTCAGGACCCGAAGCACTATACCTGGTGGAGCTACCGCTTCCACGCCCGGGAGAAAAATGTGGGGTGGCGTATCGACTATCACTGTGTGAATGAGTCTTTTCTGCCTTCGGTAAGGGAATCGGTGATACTGAACAGTGTGACCGGCTCCGACCACTGTCCGGTGCTGATAAGGGTTGACTGATATGGCGGTAAAAAAGAAAAAAACGCAGTCCCTGAAGATCAGGTACAATGCGCCGGTAACGCTGACCTTTTCATTTATCGCCTTTCTTGTTCTTATACTGAATCAGACCCTCCTCCACGGTCTGACGCAGTTCCTCTTTGCCGTTCCGGGAAGGCTCAATTTTCTCTGGACAAATCCCTTCAATTATCTGCGCCTTTTTACCCATGTGTTCGGTCATGCAGGGTGGGATCATCTGATCGGAAATCTTTCGTTTATCCTGCTTCTGGGACCGCTTCTGGAGCAGCGTTATGGTTCGGCCATGTTATTACTGATGATTTTCGTGACCGCCTTTGTGACGGGGGTGCTGAATATCTGCTTTTTTACCACCGGACTGCTCGGCGCCAGCGGTATCGCTTTTATGATGATCCTGCTCGCCTCTTTCACCAATATTGAAAAAAACGAGATACCCCTGACCTTTATCCTCATTGTCCTTCTGTTCATGGGCAGGGAGGTCGCCGGTATCTTTGCCAGAAATGATATAGCCGAGTTTGCCCACCTTGTGGGAGGCATCTGCGGCAGCCTTTTCGGGTTCCTTACCCCGGAACCGGGAAAACGGAATCCTCCGCGCCCGGAGCGCGAAGCATCCCCAGGGCGTGGAACTGTCGGCCCGGTACGGAACGCAAAACAACAGACAACAGGAGAAAACGATGGCAGGGAATCTTTCACGAAATGAGGCTTATGCGCTGCTGGAGCGGTATGTAACAGGTGAGACCTTGCTGCGCCACAGCCTGACGGTGGAGGCCGCGATGCGTCACTGGGCGGAACTGCTCGGCGAGGATCCTGAGTGGTGGGGAGTGGTCGGATTGCTCCACGATATAGATTTTGAACAATTCCCGGAACAGCACTGCGTAAAGGCAAAGGAGCTGCTGGAAATCGAGGGAGTTGACCCCGATATTATCCACGCCGTACAGAGTCACGGCTGGGGGCTTGTCTGCGATATCAGGCCGGAACATCGGATGGAACAGGTTCTCTATACAATCGATGAACTGACGGGCCTCATCTTTGCCTGCGCGCTGATGCGGCCCTCCCGGAGTGTCCTTGATCTTGAAACAAAATCGGTACTCAAGAAGTTCAAGACCCCCGCTTTCGCCGCCGGATGCAACCGGGAAGTGATATCATCCGGGGCGGAGATGCTCGGCCTTGAACTTCCCTCTGTCATTGAAGAGACAATTCTGGGAATGCGGAAATCGGCCGCCGAGATAGGCCTCGGCGGAGTGTAGGCCAGTGAAAAGACCGCCGATTTCCGGTGTGCGTACCATGACGGTCTTTTCACTGGCCTTTTGTTTGATGTATGGCAGCGGCAATCTCTTGAAAGAAGCCAAAACAGCGTTATTTGAGAAAATCTTTACTGTGCAGTAATGTCCGCGGATGATAAGAGGTTCTCATCGAGTGATGAGACATTCTAATCAAGAAAGCTCTGTCCCCGGTTGTCCGGTTATTGTCTGTACAGTACAGAGCACAGGGACAGAGCTTTAAGTATATGTTTTTCTGTAAAAATCCCAGCAAACACAACTGAAAACCTCTCCTCTCCAGCGATATATTCGATATGAGAAAGAACAGAAAAATAGTCGATGATGCTTACTATCATGTAACAACCCACATCAACAGGAACGATGGG
>JAISVD010000140.1 GCA_031271875.1 Spirochaetaceae bacterium
ATAACATGAAATATACAGATTTTACACAAGTTATCCACAGGATTTTCCTGTATATTTCCGGAATACTGCTGTTTTCAGACACAGAAGGATATACCGAATCTGTTTCTCTTCTTATTCCTTATAGGACAAACAAATACATAACTCATTATAATACAAGCAGTTATGTATGGAAATAATTAAACAGAAAAAAATAATTACTTTTTTCCGCCATTTCCGCTGTATTTTATCCTGAATTCGCCCCTGGCGAACTCATTTCCTTAAAAAACACAGAAAGTATCCACAATTTATCCACAATATTGTTTATATTGTGGATTACTTATTCAGGGGTTTCCTCCGAAGTTACTCCGGCCGAACCCTGGGGAAGCATTTTCATTTTGGATTTCAGATCCTCAAGCAGCATATCCGCGGAAGTATTATTTTTTTCCAGGGCTGCGAACTTTTTTTCGACATCCATATCTTCAGAAAGCGCATCCAGCTCTTTTTCGGCATCCAGACGGGCTTCCATAGTGTCGATCTTCTGGGACATACGGTCAAACGCTTCAAAGGCGCTCTTGTTATTGGAAACCGATGTCATCGTCTGCTGTATCTTTTCCTGCGCTTCCGCTCTTTTTGCTCTGGCTATCAGAAGGTTTTTGTTGCGCTGGGCCTCTTCGATTTTCCGCTGGAGTTCCTTCAGAGACTCCTTGAGCTTCTGGACAGAATCGCGCTGCGCTTCCCACTGCTTTTTATACTGGAATCCGGCGTTATCAGCTTCCTGTTTGCGCAGAAGCGCTTCCTTTGCCAGATCATCCTCGCCGCTTTTAACCGCAAGGATAGCTTTTCTTTCCCATTCCTGGGAACGGGCCAGATAGACATTCATCTCCCGTTCAAGCTTTTTCTCGTCCGCAATAGCCAGGGCAACAGCCTTTTTTGATTCCACCAGCTGGGTGTTCATATCCAGGATCGCCTGGTTCAGCATTTTTTCAGGATCCTCCGCCTTATCCAGCGCTGAATTTATGTGTGAAGAAAAAATCATTTTTAATCTGCTGAAAAATCCCATAATATGCTCTCCTTTGGGGGATATCTGCTATTGTCCCAGAAAAATCTGTCCTGTATCATCTATAATAAGAATAGTTTTACATTCAGAACAGCGAAACCTGCCCGGTTTTGATGCTTTGAGTTTTTTGGAACACACCGGACAGGCGAATATTCGCGGAAAAAGATCATTTTGGGTGGTATGCTCCTCTCTGAAATAGAGAACAGCATCTTCCATAGTGTCTTTTATGCTGAAAAACTGGGAAAATCCCAGAAGCTGAAAAACCTCATATACCTTTGCCTGGATATTGACCAGTACCATATCGCCTCCCTGCAGCTTTATCTGTTTCAGAAAGGCGGTAAAGGAACCGATTCCCGTGGAGGAGATATAGTGCAATCCGGAACATTCAAAGATGAGGTTTATATATCCATTTTGAATAACAAAAGATACCCGTTCCTGGAAGAAGGGTGAATTATAGGTGTCAATATAACCATTGAGGTACAGAACAAGGGAATTTGATATCTCAATATTATTATCCAGTCTGATTTTTAAGCAGTCATCTTTTTCATCATTAAACCCGGGTATAATATCGTTATTGTTCATGAGATACCTATCCTCAAACGCAGCAATAGTTACATAACATAATAATTGACTATACTACACATATGTCTGAAATGTCAAACTTGTTTTTTAGTATTTGTACTATTGTGGTTGAACGGGGACAGAGCTTGATTGACATTCATCCGCATGGAGATAGTATACTTTCGGGTATGAAACTGTCGGATATTCAGATTGTGTTATGCAACCCCGGAGAGAGCCGGAACGTGGGCGCCGTATGCCGGGTGATGAAAAATATGGGGCTGGAGAGTCTGCGTATTGTCGGAGTCCGGGAGGGGTTTGACGACGAAAAGGTTCGGAGGCTTGCAGTCCACGCGGGGGATATCTGGGAACGGGCTGTTTTTTTTCCCTCCCTGAATGCTGCGTTGACAGATTGTACCTTTGCGGCGGGAACAACCCGTCGGCGGGGCAAAAAGCGGACCGGAAGAGCGGTGACCCCCGAGGAATTTGCCGGAATCGCCGCCGCCGCCGGATCCGGCAGGGGCGCTCTCGTCTTTGGCAATGAACGTACAGGACTTACCGATGATGAGATGCTCTGCTGTACCATTCCGGTCTATATACCCTCCGACAATGCGTTTCCCTCGCTGAATCTTTCCCATGCGGTACAGGTTATCGCATATATACTGTTCAGGAAGCTCAAAAGGAGCGAAAACGGATATACGCCGGTGACTCTTGAACGGCTCGATACGGCGGTTCACCATATAGGTTCCAAACTTCAGGAGATAGGTTTTTTTTCCGTTACCGGAAGACCGGAGATGGAGCTGTTCTGGAGGGAGATTCTCTCCAGAAGTTCCCTTTCCGAAGGAGAACTCCGTTATCTTGAGACTGTTTTTACGAAAACCGCAGGGCTTGCGGGAAAAAATCACGGTAAGGGTATGCCGATAAACTGAATATGTTCGGGCCTGATTATCCCGTCGGGAGAGAGTACACAGGCGCGGGTAAGGCAATTCTTCAGTTCCCGCACATTACCCGGCCATCGGTAGCTGAGGATTTTGTCCATCGTGGAGAGAGTGAGCTGGTATTTCCCGGAATCGATAAGGGAGTTCGCAATAAGGGGTATATCGTCTTGTATGTTCCGCAAAGAGGGCATCTCCAGAACCAGTACCGATATGCGGTAAAAAAGGTCCTCCCTGAACAGCCTTTGCTGTACCCGCTCCTGAAGGTTTCTGTTGGTAGCAAGAATCAGCCGCAGGTTCACCTTTTTTTCCCTCTGTGCTCCGAGTCGTCTGATATGTCCTGTTTCTATTGACCTGAGTATTTTTGCCTGAAGAAGGAGGCTCATCTCTCCTATTTCGTCCATAAAGAGGGTTCCCCCGTCGGCCTGTTCAAAGAACCCGGGCCGTGAAACCGCACCGGTATACGCCCCTTCCGTTGTTCCAAACAGTTCGCTTTCGGCAAGGGTTTCAGGAACAGCGGCAATGTTGACCGTACTGTAGGGCCGGTTTTTTCGGTCGGATTTTTCGTGGATAAGGCTGGAGACGAGATTTTTTCCCGTACCGCTTTCTCCCAGGATAAGTACCGGATGGGCAGCCGTACTGTAACAGGCCAGGAGTTTTTTGATATCTTTGATTCTGCCGCTCTGTCCGATAAGTTTTTCAAACCCTTCGGCAGGGCCGGGAATCTTCCGGAATATCCTGTGCCTGTGGAGTACCGAGATAAGTCTGTTGCAGAATATCCGTGTGGAACAGGGATATTCGATAAAATCCGCCGCTCCGGTCCGTAACATGCTGACAACATAAAATGAATTTATCTGCCTTGAAAGGATCACCAGCGGTATATGCGGGTTCTTCTCGATAATTGTGTTCGCCAGCGTAAGCCGCCGTGAAAAGATAAATTCCATATCCAACAGGACAAGGATACAGGATTCGTTTGTGAGAAAATCGGAAATGGCGGAAATATCGGCTGTGACTTGTATGTCCGGAATTCCCGCCTGAGAGAAGGGTATTATTTCACGGAGACCGTAATTCTCCGTTATCAGAAGCGCATAGTCCATCTTTTCTGAAATACCAGTTTACTATCCGGTGATTTTCGTTTTTTTACTGGTTCTGAACAGTCTGTAATAAATGAGAATCAGTATATACCCTACATAGGGAAAAATGAAAAAGAGTTTGAAGGGGTTTTTCACCAGTTCCGGCAGAAATTCCCATCCAAGGTCGAACAGTTTTTGTGAGGTCCGTTTTTTCCGTTCCGCGAAGACGTCCAGAACATTCGGGTGCCACAGAAAGATGCCGGTTTCAAAATTGCTTCTGTTTCTGTAAAACCATCGCTCCCTTCCGGGTACGCCGGATGTAAACAGTACCAGAGATGGAGAGGCTTTCCGTATGGCGGAGATGATGTTTTTTTCTCCGGTTTTCTGGTAATACCCCACACAGCGTCCGACAATCTGAAGGCCGGGAAAGGTGGTTTTTACATTTTTTTCTGCCCGCAGCAGGTTTTTTTTTCTTGTACCGAAAAGGTAGGCTGACTTGTAATGGGCTTCCAGAATTCCGAGAAGCTGTATAATAAAATAGAACGGATTGTATCTGACTGGCCGGGTCAGTTTGAGAAACGAAGCCGCAGATAAAATGCTTTTTGAGACCGGAAGAACAAGCGCCGCGTTATTTACGATGGTCCTGTATTCAACATTTCTCCGGGCACGCAGGAGATCCCGCAGGGAAAGCAGTATAATCTGGTTTCCCTGCGGGCGATCAAGGACAGCCATTATTTCGGTTTCCAGGTCTTCCTGCGGTACAACATCAACGGGTATTTTTAATAGTGTTATACGTTCCCGTGCCATGAATCATACTCCGATAAAATAATCTGAACAGCGGCGATTCCATATAATGCCGCTGTTTCTGTTCTGAGAACATTTGTTCTGAAGTGTACCGGCTGAAATCCCCCTGATTGAAGCAGGTTCATTTCCGCAGGGCTTATCCCCCCTTCCGGTCCCACAGCGATAGCGACACGGCGGGGTTTTTCTTCAAGACCGGTATGGAGCCCCGTTGACGAGGGGGCTGTTTTTTCCGTCAGAACAAAAGAACGGGAGGAAACAGTCCCGGCTGCCCGCTGCCAGCAACTGATTGCTTCCGTTGCTGTGTGGGGGTGAAGCAGCTGCGTATCCACAGGAGATCCGCTCTGCTGCCGGGCTTCCCGTACAATACGCTCCCAGCGTTCCATTTTTCCGGACCCGGTGTCTTTTGCCACGGAAAACTCCCCCGCAACGGGAACAATGGATTCCACCCCTGTTTCGGCGGCGTATCGTATGATAGTATCCATCTTTTGCCCCTTTGCCAGCCACTGAAAGAGCCAGATACCGCATACAGGTACCGTCAATTCCGCCGCTCCGACGCCGCCGGTTTTCTCTGTTTCACCATTGTCGGAAAGGAGTATTACCGCGGATTTGCCCGTAACTTCTAAAACTATTCCCGGTACAAGGGTGCCTCCGGGAATGCGTATATCAAGGCTATCTCCCGGCTTGAGTCTGAGTACTTTTATCAGATAATGGTACTCTTTTCCTGTAATATGTATCGGCTTTCCCGGGGCGGGAGTTGCATACAAAACAAGCTGCCGCACGGTTTTTCCCTATTCTTCTGCTTCCGCCGTTTCAGATTCCGCTTGCGCTTTCATCTGGAGCTCCCTGATGGTTTCAGCGGATTTTACCATATCGGAAAAATTAGTTTGCCCTATAAGGGACAGAGCTTTCTGAAGCTGGATATCGTAATCAAGATCGTACAGCGGAGAGGTTTTTTTACGGTACTGCTCCTGCCGTATCAGCCGCCGGAGAAGCCGCTCTTCCAGCGGATACTCTTTTGCCAGTTTTTTTGCGTATGCGGATATCTGCTCTTCGCTCATATCCGGATGTTCCGCAGAGTAATCCTGTATTACCGAAGATGTTATCAGGTCAACAAAGGTTTTTTCCTCGTCCGAGGTGAGTTCCGGAAAGAGTACCTCCATATCCGCAGGGATTCCGGTTTTATCTATATTTGAATCGCTGGGGGTATAGTAGCGGGCCGTGGTGATCTTGATACCGTCTTCGGTTCCCCTGAAATCGAGTACCTGCTGGACCGAACCTTTTCCGTATGTGGTTTCACCGACCAGGTAGGCCAGATGGTAGTCTTTGAGCGCTCCCGCCAGAATCTCCGATGCGCTTGCGGAACCCTTGTTGATGAGGACGATTGTGGGAATGCCATATGTGGATTTAACGGTATTTTGGGGGGACGCGGAATATTCGATGTTCTGGTAGGGGATACGGCTTTTTGTAGAAACGATAATTCCTGAATCGATAAATTTGTCCGCCACCGCGACAACGCTGTCGATGACCCCGCCGGGATTGTTCCTGAGATCGATGATTATCCCTTTGTAATTGTTTGTTTCAAAAAATTCGAGGGCATCCTGAACCCTCTCAGGGGTATAGCGGGTAAATTCGATGATCCTGAGATATCCTGTGTTCCCGTTTATCATCCCGTATTTTACCGTGGGGACTTCAATAAGCGCTCTTGTAAGGGTCACCGGGAACTCTACGTTTTTTCCCCTGCGGATGACGAGTTCCACATCCTCTCCCACAGGGCCCCGCAGCATCCCGAGAACCTCATCCATTGAGATGTCCGGTGTAGGTGTGTCATTAATAGAGATGATCATATCCCCCGCCAGTATGCCCGCTTTCCAGCCGGGGGTATCTTCGATGGGGGATGCCACCTCAACCCATGCGGGTTTTTCGGAGGAGGATTCCACCGGTTTTGTTATGGTAAGTCCGACCCCGCCAAAGCTGCCCATGGTTATATCGTTCATATCCCGCTGTTTTGACGCGTCAAGGTATGTAGTATAGGGATCTCCCAGGGCATCGAGCATCCCCTTTATCGCTCCCTCATAGAGAACTTTAGGGTCTACATCATCGACATAGTTTTCTTCAACGAAATTGAAAACATTCCGCAGGAGTTCCGTATATTGCCTGGACAGGGGGGATATACGGGGCGGCTGGGTTGTATTTTGTGCAAATGCTGTAGGTGTAATAATTATGAGCAATACGATAACGGTAACTATAACGGCCGCACCGTACCAGAGCGTTTTTGGGGACGGGGTTTGAGTTCTTTTCATGTATTCATTTTTACGGGCGGATGACACTTTGTCAACAGGGGTGAAGAATGTTTGTACTATAAAATACAATTTTCTCCACCGATTTGAATTGCTGTCACGGAAATACTTCGCTTGACACGGGCCGGGAAAAAGCTGTAATATATAAAGGCTTTTCAGGAGCGGTGTCCGAGCGGTTTAAGGAGGCGGTCTTGAAAACCGTTGTGCCGAAAGGTACCGGGGGTTCGAATCCCCCCTGCTCCGGGTGGCTTGAATACTGCCATTTTGATTACTTTGGTTTGTTGGAAACGGTATAATTCCTGAAAGGGATGCGAACCGGAGCCTTCGCCGACCAAAGGGAGGAAAAGGCGGCAGGATGCTGCCGTCAGAAGGCGCAGGCGGGTTGGAGGAGCAAACACGATGTTTGCGACGGAGACCGAATCACCCTGTTCCGGGTAGTTGAACACTGCTATAAAGCTCGTTCAAACGCAGGACATATACGGAAAGGCAGAACTGGAGCGGTGCGAGAGCGGCCGAATCGGGCTCCCTGCTAAGGAGTTGTGCCCCTAAAGGGCACCGGGGGTTCGAATCCCCCCTGCTCCGAATGGATGACCTACATGCAGGCCTTTTTTCTGTTTTTGGTCTGGTAACTGTTTAAATCTTCTTCAGGGGGGATGCGAACCGGAGCCTTCGCCGACCAAAGGGAGGAAAAGGCGGCAGGATGGCGCCGTCAGAAGGCGCAGGCGGGTTGACGGAGCGGTCAGGATG
>JAISVD010000187.1 GCA_031271875.1 Spirochaetaceae bacterium
ATCGATGGCCTTGTCCGGCAGACGGCGGTCGGTGATGTACTGCTGCGACAGAGTCACAGCTGCCTTTACCGCCTCATCGCTGTATACAACCGAATGGAACAGCTCATAGCGGCCCCGGATTCCCATGAGTATGGAGATGGTATCATCCGCGGATGGTTCCAGTATGTCTATTTTCTGGAACCGCCGGGAGAGGGCGCGGTCCTTTTCAAAGGATTTGGTATACTCTTCAAAGGTGGTCGAGCCGATACACCGGAGCTTTCCCGAGGCGAGTACCGGTTTGAGCAGATTTGAGGCGTCCAGGGAACCGCTGGATACGGCTCCGGCGCCGACTATCGTGTGTATCTCGTCTATAAAGAGGATCGCCTTCGCTTTTTTGAGGAGTTCATCGGTAATACGTTTTATCCGCTCCTCGAAATCCCCCCGGTATTTTGTACCCGCCACGAGGGCCCCCATGTCGAGGCTGTAAACCGTAAAATCCTTGAGGAAATACGGGACGCGCCCCTCGGCGATACGGCTTGCAAGGCCTTCGGTAATGGCGGTCTTGCCAACACCGGCGTCACCCACATGGATGGGGTTGTTTTTCGTTTTGCGGCAGAGTATCTGGATCGTCCGTTCAAGCTCCTCCTCCCGCCCGATCAGGGGTTCCAGATTACCCGCACGGGCCTCTTCGGTGAGGTTTACCGTGAACCGCTCCAGGGCGGTACTCTTTCCCCTCTTGCCGTCGGACAGCTCCGGGTCACGATCTCCAGGGATACGCCTGTCCGGAGAAGGGTCTTCAAAGGAGATGCTGTCGATCTCAAAGGGCAGGGACTTGTCATCGGTTTCGCCGTTTTCGAGGAAGGAGGTATGGCTGATTATCTCCAGCAGGGTAAGCCGGTCCACCCCGCCCTTACGCATATAGTAGGAGCAGTGGTTTCTCGTTTCATCCAGAAGGCTCACCAGGACATCCGTTATCTCCATGGTCGTTTTTTCGGCGGACTGGCAGTGAAAGATGGCCCGCTGAATGACATTCTGGAAACCGAGGGTATATATAGGCTCCCCGGAGGTCAAAACCGGGATATTTTTCTGTACATATTCGCTCAGATTCTCGCGGATAAACCCTGCGTCCGCACCGCATATAAGAAGCAGCCCCTTGACAGCGTCGTTTTCAAGGGCCGCCAGGAGCAGATGCTCCGGCGTGATAAATTCATGGCAGCGTTTTTTTGCGTCTTCAAAGGATTGATCAAGTATCAGCTGAACATGGGAACTGACCTTCATCATATCTTCTCCAATTCGCATCTGAGCGGAAACCCGTAGGAACGGGCATTGGATCGCACCTGTTCCACCCGGGTGGCGGCAATATCGTACACATACACACCGATAATGGCCCGGCCTTTTTTATGGACCTCCTCCATAAGGGTTACAGCATCTTCGCTGCTTTTATGGAAGATGTTCTTGAGCACAGCAACAACGAAATCTTTTGTGGTATAGTCATCGTTAAAAAGTATTATCCGGTATTGTTCAGGTTCCTGAAATTCACCATCTATAGCAAGACTTTCTTCGAATTCATGTATCATATTATAGATAAAATAACGCAAAAAACCGGATATTCCAAGTATATCTGGAAAAATTATTATCGAAGCAGTGAAAAGGGATCAGCAGATAACCGTCCGCTTTATGGTAAAAAATTGCATTCCCTCCGCAGGGTCAGTATCATTTAATTACAGAAGGAATAAATAGTGCCGGAGGATTGCAATAACTTCCGGGTCTTGTTTCGGCCGACTTTCTGGAGGATTAATATGAAAAAGAAGATAATCATAAGCGGTATGAGCTGCCCCGCCTGCGAGGGAAAGGTACGCAGCGCTCTGGAAAAAATCGAAAGCGTATCCCATGTTGATGTATCCGCAAAGGACGGGTATGCGGTGGTGGAAACCGGCTGCGGCAATGAAGTGCTCGTGGAGGTACTGGGAGAGGCGGGATACGATGTTATAACTATCGAACCCGAGGCGCTGAGTACGCCGGGAAAGGGGATGGACAGGGTTTGCAGAAACTGAAAAATCCGCTATACTGGGTCATTCATGGTAGGTACAGAGGTACAAAATGTATAGCCTGGTATTGTTGCTGGTTTTTCTGGTTATGATGATTTCCGTTGGAGTGTGGGGGATGCGGAAAACCGCCACACTCAACGATTTTTTTCTTGGAGGCCGCAACAGCGGCCCATGGATATCGGCGTTTGCCTATGGGACAACCTATTTTTCGGCGGTTGTTTTTATCGGTTTCGCGGGAAAACAGGGGTGGCTGTTCGGGCTGAACGCCCTCTGGATCGGGATAGGCAATGCGGTACTCGGTGCGATGCTCGCCTGGGTAATTCTGGCGCGCAGAACACGGCGGATGACCCAGAACCTGAATGTGATGACTATGCCGGAATTCCTTGAAGCGCGGTATGGTTCGGCCCATATGAAGATGTTTGCCGCGGTACTCATCTTTGTTTTTCTGCTCCCCTACTCCGCTTCGGTCTTCAAGGGGCTGGGGCATCTGTTTGAATCAACCTTCAATATTTCCTATGATTTCGCTTTGATA
>JAISVD010000189.1 GCA_031271875.1 Spirochaetaceae bacterium
TGACGGAATAATAAAGGAAAACCCCCTGCTTGTGTTGATGATCGGGCTGTGTTCATCCCTCGCCGTTACCACCGCTGTGGCGAACGGCATCGGCATGGGGGTCGCGATGACGTTTGTCCTGCTGATGAGTGAAATAATCATCAGTCTGTTCAGAAAACTGATCCCCGGTTCCATCCGTATCCCGGTGTTCATCATTGTTATCGCGGCTTTCACTACCATTGTAGATTTACTGATGAAAGCGTACACCCCCGACCTCTCGAAGGCGATGGGCGTGTATATCCCCCTTATCGTAGTCAACTGCATAATTATGGGCCGTGTAGAAGCCTTTGCCTCGCAGCGCGCCCTGGGAGAGGTCATCCCCGATGCCCTCGGCATGGGAATCGGTTATACCTGGGTACTGGTGGGTATCTCGCTTGTCCGGGAGCTGATCGGCGCGGGTACTATCCTCAGTTTCCGGCTGATCCCCGAAGCGTACACAATAGGGTTCTTTTCCAAATCTCCGGGGGGCTTTTTCGTGTTCGCCCTGTTCATTTCGCTGAATATGGTAATTAAAAAGGCGCTGGAGAAAAAACCTGAGACTGTAAAGCCCGTAGCTGCTGAGGAGGCGCTTAAGTGAGTGATCTGGTAAAAATATTTCTGACGGCGATGCTGATAGAGAACGCGGTTCTCATGCGCTTTCTTGCCCTCTGTCCGTTTATCGGAATGACTTCGGATGTGGGCAAGGCGAACGGTATGGGTATCGCCACCTCCTTCGTAATGGTCCTTGCCACCGCGGTCACCTTTCCGCTCTATCAGTTTGTGCTGGTACCCTTCGGCCTTGAATTCCTCCAGACCCTGATGTTCATCCTGATTATCGCGAGTCTGGTCCAGCTGGTCGAGTTTTATCTGCGGAAATCCGCCCCCGGCCTGTACAGCTCCATGGGGGTATACCTTGCCCTGATAACGACAAACTGCGCCATCCTCGCGGTCACCCTTGATGTTATCAGCAAAAACTACACCTTTATCGAGGCGATAGTCTATTCCATCGGTACTGCCTGCGGGTTCATCATGTCCCTGCTGCTGATGGCGGGCATCCGGGAGCGGATTAAGATCGCTCCGGTTCCGGCGTTCCTCAAGGGAACCCCTGTTCTGTTTGTGGCGGCCGCTCTGCTGTCGATGGCCTTTAACGGCTTTGCCGGTCTGATAAAATAAGCCGGTTCCGGAACCGTTACAGGGATCCGGGAAGCTCTTCCGAGGAGTTATTTGTATGTCGGTTATTATTACGACCCTTATCGTTTCTTTTATTGCAGCGTTGGCGTTGGGTTTTCTGCTTGGTGTGTTCCGGAAGATTTTTCATGTTGATGAGAATCCTCTGGTAAGTGAAATACGTGACGTCCTTCCCGGTACAAACTGCGGCGCCTGCGGTTATCCGGGATGTGACGGATATGCCGCCGCCGTTGCCTGCGGAAGCGCCCCGTCCAATCTCTGTTCGGTGGGGGGCTTTGCTGTCGCCTCGAAGGTCGGCGCCCTCGCAGGGCAGAACGTTTCCGCCGAGAACCGGCTTGCCGTTCTTGCCTGTCAGGGAACCTGCGAACTCGCTCCGCCCAAAGGCGAGTACAACGGCGTACAAACCTGCCGCGCCGCCAGGGTGAGTACCGGGGGAACAAAGCTCTGTAATTGGGGCTGTCTGGGGTTTGGGGACTGTGAGAAGGTCTGTCCTTTTGACGCGATCCATGTCGGCCCGGATTGTATTCCCCATGTTGATTACGCAAAATGCACCGGATGCGGTATCTGTGTCAAGGAGTGTCCTCAAGGGCTTCTCCTGCTTCAATCCTCACAGCGGAAGGGCGCTGTCGCACTCTGTTCAAACCGCAGCCCCGTCAAGAGCGCTGTCCTCAAGACCTGCAAGATCGGGTGCATCAAATGCGGCAAATGCGAAAAGGTCTGTCCCGAAGGGGCGATCAAGGTCATAAACGGAATCCCGGAAGTGGATTACTCCCTGTGTACATCCTGCGGCAAGTGTGTCACCGACTGTCCCACCAGAGTCCTCAAGCTGCTTGAAAACGGTGTCTTTGACGCCGCCGCCGGAAGCTGAAAACCGTCCCGGAGGGGGAAGGTATTAAAACCTCACTACGAAGAGACCGCTTCTTTCCGGGATATCCCGGAAAGAAGCGGTTTTTTTATACGGAATACGGAAGGGGACAACCGCTTCATGAAACAAGAAGCGGCTGCCGGATTTTCTTCATTCCTTTGTTTTTTGAAATTTCTCAAGCAATTCATGTATTTCTTCCGTACGGACAGATATTTCTTCAACGAGTCCCTGTAATTCATACCAACCCTGTCCGGACACCGAGGGAAAGGGTTCCTCCCCCGACCGGAACAGGGACGATAATGAAACCCCAAGGGTTTCAGCAAGCGCGGACAGTTTTTCCGATGACGGAAAACGTTTCCCTGATTCGATGTATCCGATATAGCAGGCTGATACGTTCATCCTTCTTGCAAGTTCCCGCTGAGATAACTTTTCTCTCCTCCGAACCTCCCGTACGTTCCGGGCAAGATATGTAATTGCATTATTCTTCATTATTTGTTTTCTTCTTTTATTCCAATAATAATCCCGTAAAAATGGCGGCGAACATATGATACTCGCCGTCATCCATAATTGTCCTGATACCTCCTTTCTTTTCTGAAATACATTTACTCTCCCCCATTGATAATACTTTATGTATTGAGGCCATGGAACAAATTGATGCCATATAAATTGACTTCCGGGAAAAGGCGCCGGCGGCGGGATTAATTGTTTTTTGTTGATTTGTCTCAGGGTCTGTACCTTTCGCATACAATCATGTTATACAAATAAAATGGATATTACTGAAATGGAAAAAGCCCTGTTCGCGGTGATTCATGATTCCGGACTGGACAGGCTTTTCAAGCCCGGAAGGGTACGCAGGGAGGGTTCCAGGCAGCCCTTTTATGTTACCGTCCGGCTCAAGTTGAACAACCCCTATACCTTTCTCGGTTTTGAAGCGGTCATGAAAAAAAACGGCCTAAAATTCAATATTCATCACACAAAACGCATACACCCTGAACTCCGGAAGGCGCTGATCCTGCTGGGCGGTTCCCCGAATAACGGGAATACCGGGATAGAGTTCCCCTTTGATGCTGATATGACGCGGAAGGCTTTGGAGATATACCGGATCCTGCTTGTACCGGAGATGATAGAGCTCTGCGGCGCTTCCGGCTATAAACCGCTCCGCCTCATCCTTGAGGACCGGGCATGAGGATATCTGTTTATGGAAACAACGGAAAGGACTTTTTTTGATCCCGACCTTACCCTGAACTGCGGGCAGTGTTTCCGCTGGGATAAGGGGCCTGACGGAGTATGGACAGGGGTGGTCGGAAAAAAGGTTCTCCGTGTCGCCCCAGGCGATCTTCCTTCACTGTACGCCAATCCTGAATATGTGCGGTATTTTGATCTTGAAAGGGATTACGCTCCGATTTATGACCGGCTCTGTCTGCTCTCGCCTGAAATGGAAGCGGCCGCCGTGTTTTCGGCGGGAATCCGTATCCTCAATCAGGACCCCTGGGAAGCGCTCTGTTCCTTTATCATCTCCCAGAACAACAATATCCCCCGTATCAAGGGGATCATACGGCGGCTGAGCGATGCCTTAGGTGATGCCATCGAAGGGGGACAGAGCTCCTTTCCCGGCCCGGAAAGGCTGGCGGACGCCCGCGAAGAGGTTCTCCGCACCCTGGGATGCGGGTTCCGGGCTCCCTATATAATCGACGCCGCCCGGAAGGTCGCCGGAGGGGATATTGTTCCTGAAGCGCTGAGGGATATCCCCGTGAATGAGGCGCGGCGGATACTCATGAGTATCCGCGGGGTCGGGCCGAAGGTGGCGGATTGCGCGCTCCTCTATGGTCTTCACCGTCTCGATGTATTTCCTTCGGATGTATGGATAAAACGGGCGCTGGAAACCCTCTTTCCCGGAAAAACAGCGGAGTTTTTTGGGGAGTATGCGGGTATCGCCCAGCAGTATATTTTTCACTACATGCGCTGCGGACGGAGAGGATAGTTTTCTGTGTAGACAGATACTGTGTTTCGGGGAGAGCAAAAAATCCGTATTTAAGCCGAATTTTCCTTGAGCAGTTTCTCTTTTGCGGATATGCAGAGGGCGTCTACCACCTCATCGAGATACCCCTGCATGATAAGGTCAAGTTTGTACAGCGTCAGGTTTATCCGGTGGTCCGTGAGCCGGTTCTGGGGAAAGTTGTATGTGCGGATCCGCTCCGCCCGATCCCCTGAACCAACCTGTTTCCGGCGTTCCGCCGCCCGTTCCTCGTTTTTCCTGCTCTCTTCAAGTTCAAACAGCCGGGCACGGAGTACCCGCATGGCCTTTGCCTTGTTCTTGATCTGGCTCTTCTCGTCCTGCTGGATAACCACCAGCCCTGTAGGCAGGTGGGTCAGCCGTACTGCGGAGTCGGTGGTGTTTACGCACTGTCCGCCGGGGCCGCCGGCGCGCATCACATCGACCCGCAGATCCTCGGGCCTTATATCGATTTCGGTCTCCTCCGCCTCGGGGAGCACCGCCACTGTCACCGCGCTGGTATGGATGCGCCCCTGAGTTTCCGTCGCTGGTACCCGCTGAACCCGATGTACGCCGCTCTCCCAGCGCAGGCTGCCGTACACGTATTTTCCGCTGATTGAAAAAGTCACTTCCTTAAAGCCGCCCAGTTCGGTCTCGCTAGCGTTCATGAGCTCGTATTTCCACCCCTTCATCTCGGCAAAACGGATATACATCCGGTAAAGGTCTGCGGCAAAGAGGGCGGCTTCGTCCCCGCCGGTGCCGCCCCGGATCTCCATGATGATGTTTTTTTCCTCCAGCGGATCCGGCGGAACGAGGAGCAGTTTTATCTTCTCCTCAAGGGGGGGACGGCGCTCTTCAAGGGTCTTCAGCTCCTCCCGGGCCATCTCCTTGAGGTCGTGATCGTCCTCTTCGGTAATAAGCGTCTGGGCTTCGGCAATGCCGGAGAGCAATTTTTTATACGCTTCGTATGATTCCATCACATCGGAAAGGTACGCGTGTTCCCGCATAACTTCTCTATATTTCTTCTGATCCTTGATCAGATCCGGTTCCTGAATATCCTGTTCAACTTCTTTATATCGCGATGCAAGCTGTTCCAGTCTCTCTATCATGGAACAATCATATCAGAAACGGGAAAATCTGACAATCTCAAGAGTAACCGGTTCACGGAAATCACTTTTGTGAATATTCATGCAAGTGCTGACAGTAAAGTAGAAAAAACAAATCTGTAAGGTGTATTTTAAGTTCCTTTTTTGCTCAAAAACGCTCTCTTTATACATATTTCTGAATTATAAGCAAAATTGATTCCCGTGGGGTGAGCAATGTATATATTGAAATTGGCTTTAATACACCGTATACTCAATTGTATGTTTTCCGAAAAAAACCTTGTGCTCTACAAAAACCAGCCCGCCCTTATACTTGAGCGGGATGGAGATAAATACCTTATCGAATCTCAGGGGGGACAGAAAAAAGTACGGGATAAGGATATCGCCCTGCTTCATCCCGGCCCCGCAGGACAGCTCAAAGAGATTTACACCCACGCGGATACAGTATTTTCCGCCGGGGAACAACTTGCCCTCAGGCGGAAGGCCCTTGAGGAGGCGTGGGAGCTCCTGGACGGCGCCGATACATCCTTTGCGGAACTTGCGGGGCTGGTATCGGCGGATTTCAGCCCCCTGGAGGCGTGGACACTGTACCGGCTTTTCCAGGAGACGCCGTGGTTTACGGGAGACATAAACGGGTTTGCTCCCCGCCCGGCTCAAGAGGTAGCGGCAATACAGAGCAGGGAAGCCGAAAAGGGCCGGGAGCAGGATATCCGCCAGGAGTTTATCGGTCGGCTCAAAAAGAATCAGTTGCAGCTCCCGGAGGACGGAAAATTCATGCAGGATATCGAGGCTCTGGCGCTGGGCAAATCCGATAAATCAAAAACAATGAAGGAAGCTGGTTTTAAAGAGAGCCCTGAGAGGGCGCACAAACTGCTTCTCGATACCGGATACTGGCCCATAACCCGCAACCCCCATCCCGCGCGGAACGGACTTTCCATGCTCTCTGCGGATGAGCGCCTCGCAAGCCCTCCGGAAGAGGAGCGCCTCGATCTGACCGGCATGACCTCCTGGGCCATCGACAATGAATGGAGCAATGACCCCGATGATGCGGTCGCTTTTGACGGCCGGTATCTGTGGGTTCACATCGCCGACCCGGCGTCCACAGTCGTGCCGGACTCTCCTATTGATATCGCCGCCCGGAACCGGGGGGCAACACTCTATATCCCCGAGGGCGCTGCCCGTATGCTCGCCGAGGAGTCCCTGGAAGATTACGCTCTGGGGCTTGCGCCTGTTTCCCGGGCGCTGTCATTCAGGATTCTGCTCGATGAAGCGGGAGCCATCGCGGAAAGCGGGGTGTTCAAAACCCTGATCCACGTCAGCCGAATAACTTACCGCCAGGCGGACGGCATGAAGGATGACCCGGCCCTTGCGCCGCTGTTCGCCATAGCCGACCGGAATTTCGAGCGCCGGGAGAAAGCGGGGGCGGTCTCTATCGAACTGCCGGAGGTGCATATTTCGGTATGCGCCGGAGGGAATGAGCCGCAGATACGGATAGAACAGGTCGAACATTTCAGTTCCGCCGACATGGTCCGGGAGATGATGCTCCTTGCGGGAGAGGCCGCGGCGAGGTATGCCTTCCGCAGTAACATTCCGTTTCTGTATGTGAGCCAGGAGCAGCCGGATATTCCCTCTAATCTCCCCGAAGGACTGGCGGGACAGTACCGCCTGCGCCGCTCAATGAAAAGCCGCAGGGTCGGCGTAACCCCGTCGGACCACGCAGGTCTCGGGCTGGGAATGTACAGTCAGGTAACCAGCCCGCTCCGCCGTTACGGCGACCTTATCGCCCATCAGCAGCTCAGGCTCTTCCTTGCCGGACAGAAGCCGCTTGCCAAGGATGTTATGCTGGAGTGGATATCCATGGGGGACGCCGCCGCCCAGGCTGCGGTAAAGGCCGAACGGGCAAGCAACCTTCACTGGACTCTTGTATGGCTCACACTAAACCCCGACTGGGTGGGAAAGGCTGTCGTGGTGGAACAGAAAGATCGGCGGGTTACGGTTTTCATTCCGGAGCTTGCCAGGGAAGCGCAGATACAGATAAACTCAGAGGTGCAGCTTAATGATACGGTGTATGTCAGGGCCGCAGCCATCAGCATTCCAGAACTGTCGGTATTGTTCACCGAAGCCTGAATATCATCCGTAAAAATCGATCCGCGCATCGCTCTTAAAAAAAAGGCTGTCCGGTTGTGTGCCGGACAGCCTTGCGGATTTTCCGTATGAGGCTACCGCATACGGAAAACAGCGTCAAACACCAGCGACAGGATCAGCTGGCGGCAACTTCCTCACAGATATTCGCTTCGGTTTCCTTGTCAAAGAACTTTCCCTTCTCCATATTGGGGATGAAGTTCGCGGTGTCACCGATCTGGAACTTATTATCCGGGGCTGTCCGGGCAACGAGCTGCTGTGTTTTGGTGGACAGGTACAGATGGGTTTCAGCACCGAGAGGTTCGATAATGGAAACCTTTGTCTGCATATTGTTTGTCACAACGGGCTTCTGAGTATATTCCATATCTTCCGGGCGGATTCCGAAGTACACTTCCTTGCCGATATAATCCCGGAGTTTTTTCGCCTGTTCAGGGGTGGGGATAATTTCGAAGGAACCCTCATCCGCGACGAGCTGTCCGCCCTTTTCGACGAGCTTTACGCTCATGAAGTTCATGGGCGGAGAACCGATGAATCCCGCGACGAATTTGTTGATCGGATGGTTATAGAGGTAGAGGGGAGAGCCAATCTGCTGGACTTTTCCGTCTTTCATAACAACAATTTTGTCACCCATGGTCATGGCTTCCGTCTGGTCGTGGGTAACATAGATCATGGTCGCCTTGAGGCGGTGGTGAAGATCGGAGATTTCCGCGCGCATCTGTACGCGGAGCTTCGCGTCAAGGTTTGAAAGGGGCTCATCAAAGAGGAAAACCTTGGGATTGCGGACGATTGCGCGTCCGACAGCGACACGCTGGCGCTGACCGCCGGAGAGAGCCTTGGGTTTGCGGTCCAGGAGCTTCTCGATGTCGAGGATACGGGCGGCTTCGTTAACGCGGCGCTCGATCTCGGCCTTGTCGGTTTTCCTGATTTTGAGACCGAAAGCCATATTGTCGTATACGCTCATATGGGGATACAGCGCATAGTTCTGGAAAACCATCGCGATGTTGCGATCCTTCGGCGGAACGTCATTCATCAGTTCGCCGTCGATATAGAGTTCACCTTCGGTGATATCCTCAAGACCCGCGATCATACGGAGGGTTGTCGATTTTCCGCATCCTGAGGGACCGACAAATACCACAAATTCCTGGTCTTCGGCAATAATGTTCGCGTTATCAACTGCGCGGACAGTACCGTCATACACTTTACCAATGCCGTTAAGCACAACCTTAGCCATTTTGGCCTCCTATAAAAGGATTATTTTATGGATTTTATTTTATGTTATTTATACTGATTTGTCAAATTTTATTTATCCATATGATTCCATGATATTATTGAAGTATATCTATATCGGTGAATTGCGGCAGATGCGGCAAAAAAACGTTTTTTCATTAATTTACAGTATTTTACGATAATTTTACGGTGTTTTTCTTGACAAAAACAGAAATGTACATAATATTTAAATTGAGGATTTTATCAATATATTGAAAACCTCAAGAGAGGTTCTGTGTGGAAGAACCTCGGAGATTATCGGGGGTGCACCGGTTTCGACTGGGGTGATTCGCGATCTTGAGTTGCAGGTGGAGTACCGACCTCCTGATTCGGTAAAAACAATAACTGCCAAAAAAGAAGAAGAAGTCTTCGACGAGCAGTACGCTCTTGCTGCGTAAGCAGTAAAGACCGGAACCCGGATTGTGCCGCCCTGAACGGTCCGGGATTCCGACGCCAACCAGGGCTAGCCATACGGAGTGTCCGGTATCCGTATGGGACGTTAACCGGAATACGGGACCGACGCTTGCGGCGCTGACACCGGCCCCCGACAACTACCTCGCACCGATAAACCTGTAGAGATTCCTGGTCCGCACTTCAGGACGGGGGTTCAATTCCCCCCATCTCCATGAAAACAAATCCGAATTCCGGTTTTTTACACGCCGGATTCGGATTTGTTTGTCAGTGAACTGCTCAAAGCGTTAGTACTTATGAATATGGTGGTTCCACTTCAAAAGCGTATGCAATTGAGCAGGCGACTCAAGCTGCATTGAATAAGTTCTGAATAATTTACTGTTTTCAACAGGAAAAGATAGAGGAGGATTTGAATGAGTTGGTTTAGTAAATCAGAAGACTACGATATCAGTAGTTCAGGAGATTATGATATTAGTAGTTCATACATAGGTGATAAAATCGATAATGACTCAAGTTCATCTGATGATGGAAGTAGAACAGAAAATGAAAGAGGGCATACCAATTTTCAGACATCACAAAATGAACGATGAAATCAAAAGACTAGAAATGATTTTATATCATATTATTTCTCTGGTTTTTTTAACAATCCTGCCTCGCAAGGGCCGGGATTGTTTTTAAGTAATATGTAGGATAGTCACAAGTGTCAACATCCGGCTTATTCTTCAAAAAACTATACTTTTGAAAAACATTTCCTAAAATTTGAACATTATTACAATTATAAAACCTGATGCTTGGGATTCAATGATGCGGAAGGATATCCTCTGGGGGTATACTTTTTTCTCTCAAATCGTCAATGCCTTCTTCTGTTTCGTCACAAAATTGGAGTTCCTGGGATAAAAAAGTATATTCAGCAAGTATAAGAGTTTGGGCATCAGCGAAAATCTGGGCTTCCTGAAAAGCGGTCAAAACCTTTGAGATACCATCTTCATAAGAGAGACGACCTTCCCCCTCTTTCCCTCTGGTGGCAAACCCTTTGCGCCCTGCATCAATACTTGAAGCTGTGTCAACGATATTAAAACGATATTAATTAGTAATCCATCCCTGGCCAAATTCTGCCTCCGCTTCCGCCAGGCTCCAACCACCTTTTATGAGAAAATCCATTCCTGTTTTTTCCTTCATAATCTTGGCTATGCAGGGAGGTATGGGGACTGACCTTCTGAGGCGGATAGATTCTTCCTTGTCTCCGGCCTTTTCCAGTTCCCTTGCTTTACTGAGTGTTTCCGGCTTTTCGTCCAGGGTCATCAGTTGTGGCATACAAAACCTCCTGCGGAACTGATACAAAATCATTTTTCTATAGAATAATACCATAAAAAGGATAGTTTCGCAAAACAACACTTTCCGGCAGAAAATCTATCGCTCCTTCCCCATCCCACCCTTAGCAAATCCCAATTTTTGTACAATATTCTCCCCGATATAACTTACCGAAACCGCCCTCATCCACACTCTTGCAGATAGAGAGGGTAAAATCACCTATCAGAAGTTGCTGAGAAAAAATATGCTTGAGCTTTATACATTTTCTGATATAGTTGATTTCTGGAGGTTCTTTTATTATGAAGAAAATACGTTC
>JAISVD010000248.1 GCA_031271875.1 Spirochaetaceae bacterium
AAGGAAAACACAATGAAAACTGTATTGA
Source organism: Spirochaetaceae bacterium (assembly GCA_031271875.1). Lineage (GTDB taxonomy): Bacteria > Spirochaetota > Spirochaetia > Treponematales > Treponemataceae > JAISVD01. The sequence continues at coordinate 29 of JAISVD010000248.1, forward strand.
CCATTGCCGGCTCCGATTGCAGCGGCGGCGCAGGTGTCCAGGCGGACCTCAAAACTTTTTCCGCCCACGGACTGTTCGGCATGAGCGTTATCGCTTCAGTGGTTGCCGAAAACACCTTCCGGGTGATCGAATATCAGGATGTGCGTCCCGATATCATCGGGAAACAGATAGATGCTGTATTCGAGGATATTCCACCGGAGGCGGTAAAGGTGGGGATGCTCTCCTGCAGGGAGGGGATGCTGGCTGCTGCGGAAAGACTCCGTTTCTGGAAACCCGCACATGTGGTGGTTGATCCGGTTATGTACGCCAAAAACGGCTGCGCCCTGATGGATCCCGCATCGGTGGACACACTGATAGCCGAGGTTGTTCCTCTGGCCGATCTGGTAACCCCCAATATTCCCGAAGCCGAAAAGATGGCAGGTATCGCCATCGGAATCCAGGAAGAGATGAAACAGGCGGCAAGGATCATTCATGCTATGGGCTGCCGGGCAGTGCTGGTCAAGGGCGGTCACAGTACCGGGGAAGCTGTGGATATTCTGTTTGACGGAGAAAGGGATTATGCCTTTTCATCTCCCCGGATCAACACGAAAAACACCCACGGGACAGGCTGCACCTACTCTTCGGCCATTGCCGCAAACCTCGCGCTGGGATATCCGCTGGAAGAGGCGGTATGCAGGGCAAAACGGTATGTGACCACAGCAATAAAGCATTCGCTGGATTTGGGACGGGGTAACGGCCCGACCCATCATTTCTACGATCTCTATAAAAACGGCTTGCAGGAGGAACGGGCATGACAGGCTTATATACGGAAATCGCCGATCTGGTCAGAGCCCGGAAACCTCTGGTCCACCATATTACAAACTATGTTACCGTCAACGACTGTGCCAATATGACCCTGAATATCGGCGGCTCCCCCATCATGGCGGATGCCCTTGAGGAGGCGGAGGAGATAGCCGGTCTCGCTTCGGCGCTGGTGCTGAACATGGGAACCCTCAATGAGCGGACCATCCCCTCCATGCTCGCCGCAGGCAGGGCGGCAAACCGCAGGGGAATACCGGTGGTCTTTGATCCGGTCGGCGCGGGCGCGGGAAAGCTGCGCAACGAAACAGCGGAACGGATACTGGAAGAGGTACAAATAACCGTGCTGCGGGGAAACATATCCGAGATCCGTTTTATCGCCGGGCTGCGGTCAGAAACAAAAGGGGTGGACGCATCCGAGAGGGACCTCGCGGATCAGGGGGGTGCAGAGGAAGCCGCGAAGTCGCTGGCACGGAAGCTCGAATGCGTCACAGCCGTTACCGGACCTGTTGATATTGTCTCAGACGGAAAAAAGGTTATCCGTATTGAAAACGGGCATCCCCTGCTCGCGGAGATTACCGGGACAGGCTGCATGTGCTCCTCTCTCACCGGCGCCTGCTGCGGAGCCGTACCGGAGTCGCCCCTAGAAGCTGCGGTCTGCGCCCTCCTCTGCATGGGTATCGCGGGAGAACTGGCTTATGAAAAAGCAGGGACAGAGGGAAACGGGAGTTTCAGGATGGCGCTCCACGATGCGGTGAGCCGGATGAACGCGGAAACCCTCGCAGGGAGAGCACGGATATATGAAGCCTGAAATCGATTATACATTGTATCTGGTTACCGACCGGGAGTTGATGAGTTCCGCAACGATAGAGGAAAATGTGGAACAGGCAATACGAGGGGGCTGCACACTGGTTCAGCTGAGGGAAAAGAAAGCCTCCTCCCGCTGCTTTTACGAAACCGCTTTGCGGGTACGGCAAATCACCCGCCGTATGGGGGTTCCGCTCATCATAAACGACCGGGCGGACATCGCCGCAGCGGTGGATGCCGACGGGGTGCATGTGGGACAGGAGGATATGCCTCCGGAGGCTGTTCGGAAGATCATAGGCCCCGACAGGATCCTCGGGGTATCCGCAGGAACTCTGGATGAAGCGCTCACCGCCGAGAGGGACGGAGCCGACTATCTCGGAATCGGCGCCATGTACGCAACAGGCACAAAAACGGATGCCGCCCTTACAGGAATGGATGAACTCAGGGATATCCGCCGACGGATAAAACTGCCTATAGTGGCGATCGGAGGTATCAACAAGGAAACGGTTTTGTCCTTTGCCGGCACCGGTATAGACGGTATCGCCGTGGTATCGGCCATTGTGTCCCGGCCCGATGTCGAAACGGCGGCAAGGGAACTGAAGGCCCTGTTTATTAAGAGGAGAAACCCGGAATGAAGAGCTATATTTTTGACCTTGACGGCACACTGCTCGATTCCATGAAGTTATGGGAACAGATAGACATCGATTTTCTGACACAGCGGGGATTGGAAGTTCCTCCGGATTATATCGGTGAGATATGCAGCCGCAGTTTTTATGAAGCCGCTGTCTATACTGTCCGGCGGTTCGGACTTCCCGGCAGTCCGGAATCACTGATGGAGGAGTGGAACCGTATGGCCGTATACGCCTATGGACATACGGTAGAGATGAAACCCTTTG
>JAISVD010000258.1 GCA_031271875.1 Spirochaetaceae bacterium
TCAACAAATAAAAAAGGTTATGAGCGGAGACTCAATCAAGAAGGAAAAGTTGTGTTATACTCTATGATATGGAATCCTGGTATGTAATGCCCCATCCGCCGCTGGCCCTGCCGGAGGTAGGACAGGGGCGGGAGTCGCAGATTGCCGCAACCCTTTCGGCCTTTTCCTTGGTAGGGGAGGATATTGCCCGCAGAAATCCCGATACGGTTATCATACTTTCTCCCCACGGCGCTTTTTTCAGGGATGCCGTTAGTGTCGTTGATACGCCTGTGCTTTCCGGCGATATGGCCCGGTTCGGCGCGCCGCAGGTGCGGCTTTCGTTCCCGATAAACCGGGAGCTGGCGGAAGCCGTTATTCTGTCTGCGGAGGATATTCCCGTAAACGGTCACAGTCCGTTCCTGCGGCTCGATGAACAGGCGGCCCAACGTTACGGGGTTGAGCTGACAATCGATCACGGCGCTTTTGTTCCCCTCTATTATGCGTTTCCCTCCGCAGTGAACCGGGGGGATACCCTGAAGGGCCTGCCGTCTCTGGTACATATTACCTGCGGAATGCTCCCTTTAAGCCGCCTCTATGAACTGGGAAAACGGATACGCCGGGCCGCGGACAGGTTTGGGGGCAGGACCATCTGTATCGCTTCGGGAGATTTGTCTCACCGGCTTTCCCGGAGCGGCCCGTACTCCTACAGTCCCGCCGGGGCTGCATTTGATGCCCTGATCGTGGATATACTGAAACGGGGCGCTTTTGCGGAGATCTCCGGTATCGATGAAGCCTTGGCGGAGGAGGCCGGCGAGTGCGGCCTCAGAGGGTTTGCGATGCTCGCGGGGATGACCGGCGGCGCTTCCCCTGAGAAGCCGGAGGTGTTCAGCTATGAGGGGCCCTTTGGCGTGGGGTACTGCGTTGCCGCCGGTGTATTTTAACATACAGATAACAGGAGCTGCCTATGTCTTATCCCGATCTTGCGCGGAGAGCGCTGGAGTATTATTTCAGCAATAACGGAAAATATATGTCCCCGGAGAAACCGGATTCCCCGGATTACAGCGGCCCCTCGAAGGGGGTATTCGTCTGCCTCAAAAAGGGCGGAGAGCTGCGGGGATGCATCGGAACGATTGAACCTGTCCGGGGTTCTCTGGGGGAGGAGATCGCCGCAAATGCGGTATCCGCCGCAGTACAGGATCCCCGGTTCCCGCCGGTGGAGTCCGCTGAACTGGGAGAGCTGCATATTACCGTTGATGTACTGGACGAACCCGAAGACGCCTGTGCCGGGGAGCTCGACCCTGCCGAATACGGAGTTATCGTGTCCACCGAAAGGTATCCCTTCCGCCGGGGGCTCCTGCTGCCCGCCCTTGAAGGGGTTGATACGGTTGAGGCACAGTTGTCCATTGCCCTGAGAAAGGCGGGTATACGTCCGGAAGAATCCTACCGGATACAGCGCTTCCGGGTACGGAGATACGAAGAGGAGTAACAGGGTAATGGAGGAAGCGCGTTACTATACCGCCGGTTCGGAGCCGGGGAGCGTCCGCTGCGAGCTCTGTCCCCGGGGGTGCGTTATTCCTCCGGGAGGACGCGGATTCTGCCTGGTACGCAAAGCAGGGGAGGCGGGAAAACTGTATACCGTTAATTACGGAAAAGTCCCCGCACTCAGTTTTGATCCGATAGAGAAAAAGCCCTTTGCCCGTTTCTATCCCGGAACGAGGATACTCTCCGCCGGTACCGCCGGCTGCAACCTGGACTGCATGTTCTGCCAGAACCATACCCTTTCCCGGAGCGATAAGGGCGTCTCTGTGGAATATCTGGGGCCGGATGAACTGTGCGGTATAATCGCCGGGGACAGTGAAAACCTGGGAATAGCCTTTACCTACAACGAGCCCTCTGTCTGGTATGAATATGTGTACGATACGGCGGCGCTGCTGAAAAAGCGTTCCCCGGAAAAAAAGGCGGTACTTGTTTCCAACGGATATATCTCCGCAGAACCGCTGGAGATGCTCCTGCCTTTTGTTGATGCGGTGAATTTTGATCTCAAAGGGCCTGAAAAGTTTTACCGTACCCTCTGCGGAGCCTCCCCCGGCGCTTTTGAAGCGGTTACCCGCTCCATCTCCATGGCCGTTACGGCGGGGCGGCATGTGGAAATTTCATTTCTCGCTATAGACGGCAAGAACACCGATGACGAATCGGTCTCTGCGGTGATTGATTTTATCGCGTCCCTCAGTCCTGAAATACCTTTTCATATAAGCCGCTGTTTCCCGAACTACCGGATGCGGGATATAGCGCCCACAAGGATGGAGACCCTCAGGTATATCCGTGACCGGGCTTTGGAAAAACTCGAGTTTGTATATCTCGGAAACGTCGGATAGCAGGGCACAGTCATTATAAGTAAAAAAGGAGTCTCAAAGGAGAGAAAAAAGCTGGAAATAGATATTCATAACGCCCTTGCATACGTGAACCACCGGAGACAGACGATTGCATAGTGGTATGTTCATGAAAGAATCTGTATGGCAGGGCGTCAAGGGCCATTCACAATTATATACATACGTGTTATACTTTTTAGATGAAGTATCCAGGAATCAGGAGTTTATGAAGCGAGGTAGTGTTCCTTTTTTACCGCCAGTGAACCCCTGGTTCGTCCGGATGGCGGGAACGGTTATTTCTGCACGGATGCAGAAATTAATCATTCCGTTTCTGCTTATTTTTTCCTTCTCCGTCGTTGCGGCGCAGCCTCCATCTGTGGCTTTCGGACTCGGTCTTGAAACGAATATGAATGCCCGCAACGGCTATGCCCTGGGGAGTATGGTAAAAATTGACGGTGAGATTGGAAAACAGTTTGCTCTGGGTGTCTGCCTCGGATTGAGCCGGGATTTGTCACGGTTTGTCACGATTGAACCGGCGGCCTTTTTCCGCTGGTATATGCCCGTTCTCAGGTCCTCCGGCGGCGGGCTTTTCCTTCAGGGTGACGCAGGGATGAGCATAATAAAGGATAATTCCGAGATGAGATATTCCTTTATGGGCGGAGGTACCGTGGGATTGCGCTATGCTTTCCGTTCCGGGAGTTATTATATCGAACCCTATGTCAAGGGCGGTTATCCGTTTCTCTGGGGGATCGGTATTGTCACCGGGTGCCGTTTCTGACCGGGCTTTGCAGTTCACCTGGTTGCGGCGGTCACCATTTCACCATTATCGAGAGAAAATGGTGAGCGGGCGGGTCACTGTCTGCGGACCGCAGGCCGCTTGAAACTCCCTGTTTCTCTCAAGGTGAGGGTAGTATATGAAGAATAGTCTGAAGTCATTGAGACTGAAAGCGCTGGCGTTTTGCATTCCCCTTTTTTTCCTCCTTACGGGTTGTGAAAATCCGCTTTTCAATACCGTTACGGCTGAACTTGATTATATTACCGTTACCAAAAAACCCTCTGTGACGCTTTACGAGCTGAATGAATCCCTCGATATAACGGGGCTTGAAGTTACGGGGACCTATACCGATAGAAAAACGAAGAGAGAAACCGTTGCTCTGGAGCATATCACCGGTTATGACAGTACCGTTCTGGGTTCACAGCCGTTGACAGTGACTGTCGGCGGAAAAACAGCGGTGTTTACGGTATTTGTGGCTGTCGAAAAACTGCTGAGTATCTCGGTTACCGGCCCGGACAGAACGGTTTTTGGACTGGGGGAAGATATTGACCTGACCGGCCTTGTGGTGACGGGCCATTATGCCGACAGTACCCTCTGTACGGAAGCGGTAACTTCCGCGAATATCAGCGGGTATGACAGTATGACTCTTGGTACTAAGACCATTATGGTCACAGTAAACGGAAAAACCGCATACTTCACCGTAACCGTTACCAATGCCCGGCTTGTTTCGATAGCTGTAACCGCTCCGCCCGACAGGGCCGACTACTGGTGGGGGGAGGCGCTGGATATTACCGGGCTTAAAGTAA
>JAISVD010000285.1 GCA_031271875.1 Spirochaetaceae bacterium
ATGGATGTTATCATGAGAGCCATGGATATAGCCTCGGTGGGGAAAGCCGGGAGCGGTATGGATGTCGCCACGACTTCACTGGTGATTCCCGACGAGTACGGTTCCGCTGATTTTTCCCACCTGGAGGAGCGGATCAATAACGGGTATACAAAGACCGAAGGGGCGCGGCAGATGCTGGATGATTTTTTTGATCCCAATCCGGTGACCGGATATCTTAAACGGCGCAGACTCAAAAAGCTTGAACGCGGCAGTTCTGTTTCCGCGATCAGCGACAAAATAGAGTGAATACTGATTGAGGTATGTATATGAAGAATCTCGATGAGATGGTTGACGCGCTGCTCCGTTCCTATGATGAGCAAGGCGGCATAAATTTTTCGGAAGTTAACAGTTTTCCAAACAGGCAGAGCGTAATCTGCGCGCTCAAGGACCTTCAGTCCCTGATCTTTCCCGGTTTTAATACTGCGGAAGACCTTGAGCGGGACGGACTCCGGTATGCCACCGGGGAACGGGTAAACCGCATCGTTGCGATCCTGACCGGTGAAACCCAAAAGGCGATGATCTACACCCTGCGGGACACAAAGGTAAAAAGCTCCGCCTGCTTCGGCCTCGCCGAAAAGACGGTACTCTCCCTTATCGAAGAGCTTCCGGAGATACGGCGAAAACTCCACACCGATGCGCTTGCCGCACTGAACGGCGATCCTGCGGCCCGGAGCATGGAGGAGGTCATTCTTTCGTATCCGGGACTGGAAGCGATACTGGTGCACCGGATAGCGCATTTTCTCCAGAAAAACGGGATACCCCTGATTCCCCGGATCATGAGTGAATATGTCCACGGAAAGACCGGTATCGATATCCATCCGGGCGCGGAGATCGATGAATATTTTTTCATCGACCACGGAACAGGCGTGGTGATAGGGGAGACCTGTATTATCGGACGGAATGTCAAGATATATCAGGGGGTAACCCTCGGTGCGGTCAGCGTGAAAAAGGAATTTCACGATCACAAACGCCATCCCACGATTGAGGATGAAGTCACTATTTATGCGGGGGCGACCATTCTCGGCGGTTCAACCACCGTAGGAAAGGGGAGCATAATCGGCGGAAATGTCTGGCTCACCGAATCGGCGGCTCCCGGCAGCAGAATCTACAATACCCACGGATGATACAAAAAGAATAGCGGCTGATGAGCCAACAGCACACCAGCCGCTATTTCCGGTGTTACCCGGATGTGGAGAGAGTTTATCTTGCCTTTATACAAGGCTCCAATGATTGCAATTTGGACAGAATCACAACCACTAGCTATTATAGATTACTCCAATATTTCTTTTTTGTCAAGGAGAAGAATCGTATTTTCCCGAAGTAAAGTGATAACTTCACCCCCTCCTGATACTAGGGATTCTCTCATTCGGAAGCGGCCTTTTTGACGGATACCTTTATTCCAACACTATGAAGGGTTTAATCGTATTAGTAATTATTAAGGAGAAACAACATGGTTTTTATTGGGTTTGTACTTATTACTGGAATTTTATTGGCATTTGCACATTTTAGTGGAAATATAGGCTATTTTATTAATTTGGATAGTATTTTTCTGGCTATTATCCCCGGACTACTATTTTCAATAGCTTGCTTCAAGTGGAAAGAATATAGTGATGGAATAAAAGTATTGTTCAGTTTTAACATAAAATCAATGAAACGGGACAATAAAACAGCACGGCATTTTAAGTCGTTGATACCTATTACGATTGTATTTGGACTACTTTCAACAATTCAGGGTTTATTTTCATATATATTAGCAAGAAGAGATTATTCCCAGGGACTGGCGGAATTATCTGATTTTGCTCTTAATACAACAATTGCTCAAGCATTTGTGTATGCAGGTTTTTCAACAGCATATGCTTTATTGATTTCTGCCTTTATATTTTATCCAATATATATCTTAAAAAAGGAAGAATAAAATTTTTGCCCGGCAAAACAAAAAGTGAAGCGAGATTCGCTTGAGTCCGTACCCCCGGAAATCGGCGGAATTTCCTTTTAGTCCCTCTTTATTACAATACTTTTACTTTGTCCCTGCTGCATTTCTCCGGGCATAGGGGGCCAGTACCGAAACGGGGACAATCTCATACCCAGCGGAAACGAGTTCATCCACAAGAATATCGAGAACTTCATAGAGATAATCGCTTCTGATCCCCTCGGGTCTGCCCACGCCGACGGGCACCACGGAACCCGCTTTGACGGCGGTGAGGATATACTCCATCAGTTCCCCTGCGGTTTTATATATCCCCGGCATCCTGATAGCCATCTCCAGGGTCGCCCAGTCGGCGGGATAGATATCGGCGCCCACGTAGGTATACCCCGCCTGTGTACCCGCTTCGAGGATGATAGTGTTCACCATATAGTAGGGGGTATGCCAGTAGAGAGAAAGTTCCCTGCCGGTGATCTCGTAGAAGCTGTCCTCGTTGCGGGCAAGCCCTTTGAGCAGAAATTCCATATCGATCCTGAACTGGGGATCGGTCAGATCATAGGGAGAGAAAAAGAGCGAACAGGTATGGTGACCGGCTTCCACTATCTCCTTAACCGCTTCGGGATGACGGCGGATAAATTCCCCGTTGATGAAAAAAGTCGCGGTGATCCGGTATTTTGACAGCACATCCAGAATAAGGGGCAGTCCGTCGGCGTTGTCCAGCGCGTCAAATGTGAGGGCCATCCTCCGTTTACCGTAACGGGGCCCGCTTGAGAAGACCCCCGACGAGAGAGGATCCTTTTGGGAAGGCGGTTCAGGCTCGCAGTCGTCTTTTGTATAATCCGCGAAGAGCGGTTCCTTCAGCAGCGCTGCTGTTCTTCCGTAGGGGGCTGAGGAACGCAGATAGATGGCGTTATCAAAGTAGCCGTTTTCACTTGCATCCAGATAGACCCGCCAGTTGCTGTTCATGGTCATGGGGCCGCGGATATAGGTCTCGGGAATACTGTCCCAGCCGTTTCTTTCCCTGTTATAGGTGAAGTATCCTGCAGAACGGGTCTTCGCGATGACCGCCGTGTTCTGTTCATTCCATCCGTATTGTATGCAGCCTGAAAGATACAGTACCGAAGAGGTATTCGATGAAGGGGTCCATTTGCGGATCGTCTGGTCGCTTCCGGTATAGAGACTGTTCCTGTCCGCCCAGGCAAAGGACACCACCGGTTCGTCCGTATAGGAGGCCACGGGTTTCCATGTTTTGAAATCGTATACATGCAAAGCGGTTCCGTCATGGATCGCGATGAGATTTTTGCCCGGAGAAAGGCTCATACCGCCGCTTCCCGACGGCAGGGACAGTTCCGTAAATACGGAACCGGAATCTGCGGAGGACATTCTCCACGCCCGGGTTCTGATGGCGCCGTTTTCGATATACCGGGAACGGATCACCGGCTCCTGGTTTTCCGGCCAGATCATCTCTGTGGAAACCGTGCTTCCCTGGAGGGGCAAATAGGGCAGGGTCGGCAAAACCGGCAAAGTTGCCGCTGTTTTTTCTGCCTCGCCGAAATCATCCCCCTTCATTTCGATACAGAAAACCATACGGTTTCCCCGGGAAACGAGCAGCGTGGCGCCCCCGTTCCCTGCGGCGAAACTATCCCGTCCCGGATCAAAACTGAAAGGCAGTTTACCTATGAGTTCGCCGGAACCGATCACCGGCGAATAGAGGGAGCGGGTAAGCAGTTCCATCGCGGAGACCGCGTATACCTCGTTTTTCTGTATGTATATAAGTCTGGCGGAAGATATCCAGAATATATTCGCGGTGGTTCCCAAACCGATTTTGCGGTACTGCTCGTCCACGCGGGAAAAGGTGAAAAACGTATCGGGCCGGGCAAAATAGATACTGCCCCGGTAGGCATAGATAAAAATGGTGGAATCGGGAATCCAGCTTACGGGAACCGTTTCCAGGTTTCGCTCCACGGAAAAGGCTACGACGGTTTCCTGTTTTTTCTGCACATCGTACAGTATAAGGTCACCGTATGCGGCGTCGGTTTTTCTGACATAAAGCATCCACTTCCCGTCGGGACTGACGGATACGGGTTCCATCCTTCCCCGCAGGAGAGGGGCGCCGTCATTAAATCCCTTAAAGGGTGTCTGCCATGAAAGGGTTTTATCCTTTACCGAATAGAGCGCCGTTCCGTACCTGTTTTCAAGACGGACCGTTTTTCCCTCATCAAGCACGGAGATGCGCTCAGGAAAAAAAGTAAGCTGGTTAATAGTGGAATAATTCTCTACGACCGCAGAGAAAAGGGTATCATAAACGGGCGCTCCCGGTACGTCGGTGGTGACGGTAAAAAGAAGACCATCAGAGGGATTGAGATCAACCCCGGAAAAGGAGATATCCGCCCGGAGCGCCGTGGTCAGCATGAACATACACAGGGCAGCACAAAACTGCGGGGGACATTTTTTCATGTAACCCGACTATCGTTGCGGGCGATAAAAAGGGAGAGATCCTCTTCAATCTGTTGGAGCGTTGTCTCCATCCGGTCGATCCGTCCGTAACACCCCTTCTGCTGTACCGGCCCCAGTCTGTCGATAGCAGACTGTATCAGCTCCGCTCCCTGTTCATGTTCCGCCAGAACGGTTCCGCACCAGGGGCAGTAAATGAATTCTTTATCAATGGTTCTGCCGCAGGAGCGGCATACAATAACAGATTGCATATATTCCCCCATCTGTATGAACAGTATAACACTATTCACGGGTAATATCAATTAAGAAAGTCAAATGGATTTACCGTTCTCCCGTTCCTGTATACAGTAAAGTGGAGATGCGGGCCTGTGGAATAACCGGTATTTCCGACCTTTCCGATTACCTCTCCCTGGAGTACTGTCTGGCCTTTGCGGACACTGTAACTGATCAGGTGCGCGTACAGTGTCTGGTAACCGCTCCCATGGGTAATGATGATGTAGTTTCCGTACACATTGCTGAACCCCGCTACGGATACCTTGCCGTCAAGGGACGCCTTGATGGAGGTTCCGGTGGGGGCGGCCATGTCGATACCGGTATGGAACGAGCGTACCCCGGTAAAGGGATCGGGACGGTAACCGTAAGGGGAGGTCAGCCGCCAACTGACAAGGGGATAGATGAATAGTTCCCCCATCGCCTTTTTCAGATCCTGGGAAGCCAATGTCGCGTTGGGAATGAACAGCCTGTCCCCTGTATGAATCACCGCCGAGGAGAGATCGTTTGCATCAACCAATATATCCAGGGAGATCTTGTAACTGTCTGCGATACCGAGGAGTGAGTCACTTTGGGCTACCGTATGCATAATGCCATCCATGCTGGGAATGAGCAGAGATTGCCCCGGCCGGATACGCTTTACATTTTCGATATTATTGATCGAGATGAGGGTCGAGATGTTCGAAAGCCCGAACCGCCGCGCGATAGAACTGATATTATCGCCGCTTTTTACCGTATAGGTTTTGTAACTCACCGGCTCCGTAAAAGCCGGGAGGTTCTGGGCGGCAGCGGTTGTCTGTGACACGGGAACAGGCAGTACAAACTGTTTGAGCGACTGCGCCGCGGACAGGGTGTCCTGGAATTTATTTATCTGAAAGGAAACGGGATAGACATGAAGATT
>JAISVD010000137.1 GCA_031271875.1 Spirochaetaceae bacterium
TATTGCCGGCGGCCGGAGCCTTATCGGTTTTACGGTAATGACGGCGATGCTGCGCCGCATACCCTTCAGGTTTTCACGGGACCAGATTATCGCCGCCGTGGCGTATTCATTGACGATGATCCTGTTCGTTACAGCCACAAAAATGACCACCGCTGCGAACGCGATTCTGCTCCAGTACACCAATCCGGTATTCGTGATCCTTTTCGGGTATTTTTTTCTGGACGAGAAAACGGATGTTACCGATATCCTGACCGTACTAGGTGTCCTCGGCGGATTGGCGCTCTTTTTTTCGGGAGATAGTTCTGGAGCGCTGTTCCGCTCCGGAAATCTGGGCATTATTCTCGCCCTCGGCTCGGGGCTCACCTTCGGCATCTGTACGGTGTTCCTGCGCCGCCAGAAGGAGGGGCGCCCGGAGGATTCCCTGATCCTTGCCCATTTTCTGACCTTTGCCTTCTCCGTCCCCTTCTGGTTTACCGTTTCCCTGCCGGATATGAAAAGTACCGCGGGGCTGCTGCTTCTGGGGATTTTTCAGGTAGGATTGCCGTCGATACTGTATGCCAGAGGGCTGACCCGTATCACGGCGGTCAGCGCCGTTCTCATAACCATGATCGAACCTGTTATGAATCCTGTCTGGGTCGCGCTTTTCTATAAGGAGTTTCCGTCGGTTCAGGCCGTGTGCGGCGGGGCGGTCATACTTTTTTTCATTTTTCTTCGTGTTTTTATTAAAAACAGACAATCCGTGCGGTCTGGTACTGTATAATGGGTTTGTTCTACACCCAACCGGGTTAACGAACAGGTCGTGCAATTTCTTGCCTTTTGGCTTGCGAAATATTGAAGTGTTTTGAGGTGTTTTTATGGAAAAGTGTTTTGTTATGTTGAAGCCGGGGGTCATAAACCGGAGAATAGCGGGGGAGATTATCTCCCGGCTTGAAAGAAAGGGACTCCGGCTTATAGGTATTAAAATGATGGTCATTTCCGGGGAGCTGGCGGCAAAACATTATCAGGAGCATAACGGAAAATCTTTTTATGACTACCTTATCAGCTATATTACATCGGGCCCTGTTATTGTCATGGTATGGGCCGCCGATGACTGTATCATGCTTATACGGAAACTGGTCGGAACAACCGCTGTGCAGGATGCGGTTCCGGGAACAATCCGGGGAGATTTCTGCCTGCATACGCCGCATAACATTATTCATGCCTCGGATTCCCCGGAAAGCGGAGAGCGGGAAACAGCGCTTTTTTTCAGACCCGAAGAGATCATTCCATGGACAGATGAGCTTGCGCAGTGGTTTTAATGAATCGCTGATTAACTTGACACTAAAAATATACTATATGAGGAGTGCGGTATGATACAAAAAACAATAGGTGTTATTGGTGCCGGAGCGTGGGGTACCGCAATGGCTTTTGCACTCGCACGGGAAGGTCATTCTGTGGAATTGTGGGCTCTGGAGACAGAGGTCGCCGATGAGATTAACCGGCTCCATACGAATGAAAAATACCTGTCCGGCTTTCAGTTCCCTCCAAATCTGACCGCCTCTGCGGATATCAGGAAAGCCGCGGAGGGGAAGGATTTTATCATCCTCGCAAGCCCCTCCCTTTTTCTTGCATCAACGGTAAAACAGCTGCTCGATGTTCCCTCCGTCGCGGCTGGAACCGCCTGCATCGGCGTACTGACAAAAGGCTTTATCCCCTCTCCGGCAGGCCCCAGGCTCATTCTTGAAACCCTGGAGGAAGTCCTCCCCGCAAGTTACAGAAAAAACCTGGTATATATCTCCGGCCCGAGCCATGCCGAAGAGGTTGCCATGGGGAAGGTAACCGGACTTATTGCTGCCAGTGAAAACCCGAAGAATTCCATCAGCTTCAGGGAACTCCTCAAATCCAGGCGTATGAGAGTTTTTTCCAGTTTTGATGTGGTAGGGGTACAGGTCTGCGCCGCCGCGAAAAACGTTGTCGCCATAGCCTTTGGCTGTCTTGACGCGCTGGCAGAGTCCTCTCCCTCCTTTGGGGACAACACCGAATCACTGCTCCTCGCCGCGGGACTCAACGAGATGCAGACCATCGGTGTGGCTATGGGGGCTACCCACGCCGAAACCTTCACCTCCATCGCCGGGGTGGGAGACCTGGATGTTACCTGCCGCAGTAAATACGGCCGCAATCGCCGGTTTGGCCACGATATTATCAAGAAAAATATCCTCGGGGCCTATAAATCAATAGATGATCTGATCAGCCATATACAGGAGATCGGTTATCTCCCGGAAGGCGCGGTGGCGTGCAAATATGTCCACGAGATTACCCTTCGGCACAACCTGAAACTGCCTATCTGTTCGGGGCTTTACCGCATACTGAACAGGGAGATTGAACCGCTCACCTTCATCAATGAGCTGCTTTCCGAGTAGGGTTCTCCTGAGCTTATTGGGAATCATGAAACCGGCGGCGAAGGGAATAGTCAAAGTATTCATAACGGTACTCTTTTTTTCACTATCCCCGCCGATTTTTTCACAGGAAATACCGGCAGCGGAGGCTGAAAATCTCCCATCCGGTAGTATCTTCACCCACCGTATCGGGGCAGGCAGTTATCTTGCTCTGTATAGTACAAATACCGGTATCATCGATGCCGGGTATGATATGGTTTTCAGGGTTTTGAGACTTGCTCCGGACTACAATCTTTTCGATATCAGTATCGGGGCCGATATCCTGTTCATTCTTGACGGTAAAAACAGTATGCCCCGTTTTATTCCCGGCATCGGAGTGAACGCAGGCGGGAGGCTCTATGTTCTTCCAATACGGAAAATCAGGTCCCGGATATTTCTCGAAGGGATACTGGGTTTTGTCGTTTATGCCCGGGAGTATCCCGATAACGGGACATATATAAATTTCGCCCGTCATCTGGGGCTTGGAGTCGAGTA
>JAISVD010000180.1 GCA_031271875.1 Spirochaetaceae bacterium
GATCAAAAAGCTGGAAGATCTTCAGAGTTGAGCGTCTGCCGGGGTTGATATGAAAAGCGGCATTCTCCTGCTTGCGAAACAGAGGGGGTTGACCAGTTTCAGCTCTCTCTGGGCGGTTAAGCGCGCTCTGGAAACAAAAAAAATAGGACATACCGGAACCCTCGATACATTCGCCGACGGGCTTCTGGTGGTGCTTTCCGGTAAAATGACCCGCCTGGTTTCCCATATAACGGATTTCGATAAAACCTATGACGCCCTTATCCGGTTTGGGACAGAAACCGATACCCTCGACCCGGAAGGGGCGGTTATCGGTTCCGCGCCGCTTCCCGACGAGAAGCGGTTCCGGGAGGCGGTTTCCGGTTTTACCGGCGGACAGTTGCAGTTCCCTCCTGCGTATTCCGCCCTGCGGGTAAACGGACGCCGTTCCAGCGACATGGTACGCAGCGGGGAGCAGGTTGAGCTCTGTCCCCGTCCGGTAACTATCCATTCAATAGATATACTCTCTTTTTCGGGTGAATACGCCCGGATTCGTGTTTCCTGTTCGAAGGGAACGTATATACGTTCCCTTGCCCGTGATATCGCCCTTGCCTGCGGGTCACGGGGACATCTCGCCGCTCTCAGGCGTACCTCGGTGGGGCCTTTCCGTCTTGAAGACGCCGTCGGCGCCGGGCTTCTCCCTCCGGCGGACGTGGTCGTTGGTTCCGCTTCCGAAGAGATTTCTGGTGAGGAGATTTCTCCTCACCAGATACGGGCGGGGCTGCTCAGGTTTACCCCGGAACTTGCGCTGCGCTGCGGGTTTGAACCGGCGCTGCTCGATCCTTCCCGGCGGTCACAGTTCCGTAACGGGCAGAAGATACTGCCTCAGTGGTTTTCGCCTCTCTGCGGAGACTCCTGGGGAAATTCTGACCTCTCCGAAAGCTCTGTCCCCGGGAAAGCGGCTGGATTGGCTCTCAGGAGCTTGGCGGTTTTTTCTGCGGAGGACGGTTCCCTTTGTTTTGCCGGGATCGTGCATCACCGACAGGGCGGGCCATCCCTGTCGGCAGGGTTTGATTACGGGTTTGTTCTGGGAGAGGAAGAGTGATCATATTCAGTTGGGATGAAATCAGGGACAGGGAAACCCCTCTTTTCCCCGGCGCCGTACAAACGGCTCTCACCATAGGCGGTTTTGACGGTCCCCACCGGGGGCACGACAGGCTTTTCACGAGTGTCCTCGCTCAGGAGGGATTGCTGCCGGGGATCATCACGTTCAGCCGTTCTCCCCGGGCGTTTCCCGAACTGAAAGGCGGCTTCGGTGAAAAAGCCCTGCCGGGGACAGAGCTTTTCGGCGGGGATGTGTCCACCCTGATGCTCCGGCTTGAACGTTTCCGGGAGCGGGGATTCGCCTTCGTTGTGGTCATTGACTTTTCTCAAGAATTTAGTAAACTAAGCGGAGAGCTGTTTCTGAATATATTGGTACGTATCTGCGCCATGCGGTATATAGCTGTCGGGCCGGATTTCCGCTGCGGATACCGGCTTGATACGGGAACGCGGGAGCTGCTGGATTTCGCGGCAGCAACGGGTGTGCGGGCGGAGATACTCGATGCCTGTCTGGTGGACGGCAGGCGGGTCAGTTCAAGTTCAATCCGCAGGGCTGTACTGGACGGCGACCTCCGGGAGGCTGAAAAACTGCTGGGCAGCCCCTTCCGGCTTGATTGTTCGGCGTTTGTTCCTTCAGATACGCCGGGAACGGTTGTGGCGGAAAAAGAATCCCTGACCCAGGTCGTTCCTCCCGATGGTGAATATCCTGTGATCGCCGTCGGTGAAGACGGTTCCCTCGGAGAGGCTCTGATCCGTATTAGTAGCGGAAAGCTCCTGCTTGTGTCGGATCTGAAACGGATACGGATAGCGGAATTCATATAGACGGAAAAATTTATAGGAAAATTGCGGAAATGCCTTTGCCTTTCCGCTTCCGATAGACGGAAAAAATTATAGGAGTAGTGATGGCACTTACAAAGGAAAAAACAGCTGCCGTAGTTACCCAGTTCGGGGCAAATGAAAAAGATACCGGTAATACAAAGGTTCAGATTGCGCTTCTGACTGAAGATATCCGAGAGCTGACCGAACATTGCAAGGTAAACAAGAAGGACAAAAGTGCGGCCAGGGGGCTGCTCAAGAAGGTTGGTCAGCGCAGAAATATGCTGAAATATCTGCAGCGCCGTGATCTTGAAATGTACCGCAGCTTTATTAAAGAGCTGGGGCTGCGTAAATAGCCGCTTTCGGGAAACAGGTATCGACGGCGGCGCTATAGCGCGATGCGTACAGCGCGGCGTCTGTCCGGAGATATGTGGGACCCGAAAATGGCTGTTTTCAGGCGCCGGAATGCGCAGGGTCGCGTACAGCGCCGCAGAGCCGCGCAAAGCGCAGTGCTCCTACGGGATGCTGAAAAAATACCAGGGAATCGCAGGTGATATCTCGATATTTTTTCAGCATCCTGTGCAATTGAGACAGACATTTGAAGAACTGGAAGTTTCGGACTTTAATAAAACAGTACATGTTGACTCTTTCCGGGAAGGGATTGTAAAGGTATTCCGCTTTTACGGTCTCTTTATTTTTTTATTCCCTGTTTATACAGGATGTCGGTTAGTCCGGCAGTTAAAAGAAGGTATTATTGCATTATGGCTCACAAAGTAACGTATAAAATCGGAGACGAGGAACTGGTCCTCGAAACAGGACACCTTGCCAAACAGGCAAACGGTTCCGTAATAGCGCGGTTTGGCGGTTCGGTTATCCTCGCCACTGTCTGTACATCCGCCGAAAGCCAGGAGGGGCTGGACTATGTTCCCCTCACGGTTGATTATAACGAAAAATATTATGCCG
>JAISVD010000217.1 GCA_031271875.1 Spirochaetaceae bacterium
TCCTGGGAGAGAACTTCGTTCATCTGATACCCTATTGCTCAATTACATCAAAATTCAGAAACCGCACATCAAGTATTTTTGATGTACTCAGTATATCATCATTTATGGCATTGCGTATCTCTATACGCAGCCTGTCCTCATTCTGGGGCCTCAACTCCTCAACGGTTTTTGACATGAAATAACGCCTGAGAAAATCCCTGAGTTCTATTGTCCGCGCAGCGATCTCGCTGGGGGCGGTTTTGTCATCGGGTTTATATCCCAGAGCGATTTCCACGGTAATGCTCGCGGGGATCGGGTCGTTTGACCGCATCCGCATCGTACCGAGAGAGGTATTCCATGAAAGGGGGTCGCTCTTCCCGACGTATTCCGGAGAGACAGGTATAGCTACCTGCTGGCTGGCATTTTTGTTCAATATATTGAATGTAATGACAACTATTGTAACAATAAGAGCTATGGCGCCGATTACAATCGCTATCCATTTGAGGAGATTGGGAAGAAGTGCGCCCAGACCGCCGCCTTTTTTTCCGGAAGAAGAACCACCGGAATCACTGTCATCCAGGGTTAAATCATCATCATCGTCAGCCATAATCCATCCTCACTAATTGTAATATAATATCATTAAAAATGCCCTTCGTCCAGAATGATAATATCTACCCGTCTGTTGTACGCCCGCCCCTCCCGCGTATCATTGGAGAACTTCGGGCGGGTGTCGGCATATCCGGCTACAGAAAACTGTTTTTCATTCACCCCGAAATCTGAAAGATAGTGCAGTATGTTTACGGCACGGCCCGCTGAAAGCTCCCAGTTACTGGGCCAGGCGGCGGGGTCCGTGGGAGTATTGTCCGTGTGTCCCTCTATACGGAACCTGCGGCCTTTCAGATCATCCGAACTGAGGAACTGGGCAAGCCGCAGCAGTGAATCCCGCACACTTTCAATATCGATATCCGCGCTGCCGGAACGGAAAAAGGCGTCAGCGGCAAGGGTTATGACAAGCCCCCGCTCATCGCTGGTCAGGACGATCCTGTTCGCCTTGATGTCCGGAGCGAAGAGGCTGACCGCCTTGCGGGCCGCAGGTCCCAGGGAGCGTCCCCGTTCCATTGAAGGCATCCGGTTGATGTTATTACCAAGATTGGCCAGGCTGCCGGGAGAGAGGGAGATACTGCCTCCGATAGGATCGCCGCTGATCGCCGCGATCATCTCCGCCATCTGGACCGGATCCGCTTCGGAGGGGTTATACAACATGACGAAGAAGCACATCATGAGGGTAACCATGTCCGCATAAGTCGTAATCCATCCGCCGCCGGCGACGCTTGCTTCCTTCTTTTTTCTGGCCATACCGTTAATCCTTCAATACGTCGGCTTCTATAGCCTTGCGATCCTTCGGGGTGAGATAAGCAAGCAGTTTCATCGCAAGGATGCGGGGGTTATCGCCCGCCTGAATGGAGAGAACCCCTTCGATGATCATCTCCTTTGCCGATACTTCAAGGTTGTTATGGTAACTCAATTTTCCCGCCATAGGGATAAAAAGCCAGTTCGCCATCAGAGAACCGTACAGGGTCGTAACAAGGGCGACCGCCATGTTGGCGCCCAGAGAACTGGTGTCCTCCAGGTTCATAAGCATACCGATAAGTCCGATAACCGTACCGAGCATTCCGAATCCCGGGGCGAGGGTCGCCCAGGCGTTTATAACGCTGATCCAGACGTTATGGCGGGATTCCATCTGGGAGAGCTCGTTCTCCATCAGATTGCGGATAACCTCACCGTCGGTACCGTCAACAACCAGACGGAGCCCTCTCTTAATAAATTCATCATCCAGATCTTCCAGATCCTCTTCAAGAGCGAGGATACCTTCCCGGCGGGCACGCTCGGAGAATGAAACGAGTTTCTGTACCAGCGCTTTTTCTCCAAAGTTGGGAACCTTGAAGACACGTCCCATGACCTTGAATACCCCGATACAGTTGGAAAGAGGAAAGTTGACATACAGACAAAAATAGGAACCGCCTCCCGTAATGAATACCGAAGGAATATCGATGAGTCCTCCGAGAGAACCACCAAGAAATGCTCCGATGACAACAACGGTAAAACCTCCAACGATACCAATAATCGATGCTATATCCATTCGTCTTTACTCCTCGTTTTTAAATGCGCCAATCCTGCGGCGGTAGGAGATGATCTTTTCTATCATCTCCTCTGGGGAATTACGAACCACCAGCTTGCGTCCGGAGAGCATCACCAGTGTCACATCAGGGTTTGTTTCAATGCACTCGATCTGATGAGGATTTATCCAGTAATTCTTTCCGTCCAGGCGCATTACTTCTATCATATCTCTTCCATTTTCTACACTATCCCTTTGCTAGTCAAGGGTGATAAAAACAGAACCGGCGGGGTTCTTTTTTATCACTGAAAGAAATTGCTTTGCAATTTCTTCGGAACTGTTCAAGGAACTGATAGGGAGCATTATATCAGGCTCTCTATCAGGGAAACAGTGATTTATGCATCGAGCATAAATCACTGTTCACTAAATGGGCAGGAATCGCTGAATAATGTCATCGAGACTTATTCAGCGATTCCCCGGTTACCGTTTGAGGTTCAGGACGGTATCGAGCAGGGTGTCTGCGGTCTGTATGGTCTTCGAGCTGGCCTGAAAACCGCGCTGGGTTACGATCATGTCGGTAAACTGCTCGGTCAGGTCAACGTTACTCATCTCCAGAGCTCCTGCGAGGAGGGTTCCCTTTCCGGCGATACCGGCGGTGTTGATGTTCGCCATACCGGAGTTGTTCGACTCCACATAGGTGTTGTCCCCGGCCTTCTCGAGTCCGCCCTGATTGGTAAAGCTCGCCAGTGCGATCTGTCCGATGGTGCGGTTGGTGCCGTTGGAGTACACGCCGGTGATGATGCCGCTGGCATCGATCTTGAAGTTGTCGAGATACCCCATGGCGTAGCCGTCCTGATAGTAGGGCTTGGATGAACTCGCCGACGCGGTCTGGGTGATAGAGTTGATCATGCTTCCGATTTCACCCATATTGAGGTTCAGGGCCTGCCGGGTCGGGTTGCCGTCCGCATCGGGATTGGCGCCGGGAACCGCAAAGGAGACCTGCACGCCGATCCGCCCTGTCTCGGGGGAAACGTTGCCTGCGGCATCGGTGATCGACGCGAGGGCGCCGTTGTTGTCAAAGGTAAATATAAAGGTGTTCGCTTCGTTTTCAGTATCGTTGAGACCGACCCGGGTATCTGTGGGAACGCCCTGGGCGGAGGCTACATCGACTTGCGCCTGCCACTGGTTCTCCGTCTCGGGGACCCGCGTAAAGGTAACGTTCAGCGTATGTTTGTTGCCGAAATCATCGTAGATGTTGAAATCCGTTGCCCAGGTTCCCCTGCGGATATCCTCTTCCGCAGCCCCTTCAAGTATCTGGGGGGTGCGCTTGTCAAGGTTACAGGAGAAGTTGACATTCTGGGTTGCCCTGGCAGGATCCTTTGTTCCCACAGGGATGATAAGGTCTTCGGGACTGCTGGCGCTGTTGAGGATCATGGTGCCGTTGACTTCATCGGCCATCCATCCCTGGACTTTGAGTCCGCTGGCGGGATTTACCAGGGTACCGTCGCTGTCAAGGCCGAAAGCTCCGGCCCGGGAGTAGAAGGTCTCTTCGCCGTTTTTGAGTACAAAGAAGCCGTTTCCCTGAATGGCCATATCGGTGGAGATACCGGTGGTCTGAAGGCTTCCCTGGGTAAAGACGGTGTCGATGCTGGCGATGGTCATGCCCAGTCCCACTTCCTTGGGATTTACGCCGCCGATCTCCTCGGTGGGTTTTGCCGCGCCGGAAAGCTGCTGGGAGACCATGTCCTGAAAATTGACCCTCCCCCGTTTGAATCCGGTGGTGTTAACATTGGCAACGTTGTTACCGATGACGTCCAGACGGGTCTGGTGATTCTGCATTCCGGATACACCGGAGTAAAGTGAACGCATCATATTCTATACCCTCAATTATCGTAAATTGTTGCAATCTCTGACATATTATAGAAACTGCCGTTTACCCTGACCCGGGGAGTTTCTCCCCTGACCGCAGCCTCTACAATACCTGTAATGGTCTCGTCCCCGTGGTTGATGTCAACGGTTTTGCCGAGATATTCGGTTGAACGGGCATCGGTAAGTACCGAGGCGAGTTTGGTGAATTCAGTGTTCATGTTGGTCATCTGCTCCAGGCTGGAGAACTGGGCCATCTGCGCAATGAATTCGGTGTTTTCCAGCGGACTCAAGGGGTCCTGATTTGCCAGCTGCGTTAAAAGCAGTTTGAGAAAATCATCCTTCCCCAGTTCCTGTTTTGCAACACGTCCGTTTGCCGCAAGTGACTTATTATGATTGTTGACCTTTGTTTCAACATCAAGCCGCTCCAGCGGACTCATATTAACCGACATATCCATCTTTAACACCTCTACTTATTTCTGTCCAACCGGAAGCGGAAAGCCCGAAGGGATTTCCGCACACCTCTCTATGTATCCGTAATTATGCAATTATGCCAGAACATCGATCTCCGACCGGAACCAATTGCCGTACCCGGCTTCCTCACCCGCCGTATCGGCGGAAAGTACCGACGCATCATAGAACGGCGCCCGGGGATTCCCCTCGCGGCCGCCGCCGCTCTGTTCGCCGCTCCCTGAAGCGAGGGAGAGTTCGAACCCGGCATTCTCAAATCCTCCGGCGATAAAAGCGTCGCGCAGCTCCTGAAGACTGCTGCGAAAAGCCTGAAAAGCCTCTTCGGTGGCAACCACAATGCGTCCGCTTATTATTTTGTCGGTCAGTTCCATATTGATCTTGACATTTCCGAGCTCTTCCGGGTGCAAAGTTAAGCGGATTGATCCCGAATTGTTGTCCCGCAGTATGATTGAGCCGGTTTTTACGAGTTCACCTGCGTTGTTCTGCAATTCATCCGCGAGCATCGAGGAAAAAACCGTCTTTGTACTGCGGCTTTCAGCGCCTTCGGATATCCCGCCGGTACTGTCCTGTCCGGGAAGAGAGAAGGAAAGGCTCATGTCGGCGGTGCCGTCGCCGTTGACAGTGGAAGTGACCCGGCCCGCGGCGCCGTCATTGACGAGTGCCGTGCGCTCGTCACGAACCTCGATAACTGTCCGTCCGTCGCGGTTCTGCCTGTCCGCCTTTTTTACGTTCCCTGAGTTTTCAAGCCCTGCATTTTCAGCCCCTTGAGCGGCAATAACAGGAGCTGCTGAGGTATCATGGGAACCGCCGATAACAGGAACATCCCCGGATACATCTGTTTCCCGCTTCTTTTCACTTCCTTCGGCGGAGGCGGTCTTTTTTCCGCGGAGAGCATCGGTTTTCTCATCCGTAAGGGAACCGCTTTCATCAGCGATACCTGCGGCGGAGACACGGACTTCCGCTTCGGAAATCTCTGCCGGGGGATAGCCGGGAAGAGATCCTTCATCCGTCGCCTCAAATCCGGCTTCCCGGAGGGACAGAGCTCCGTTGTCAGTGTCAGTGGTCAGAGAAACGTCCCCGGCAGTTTCCGCTGCCATGTTTCCGGCGAAATCCTGAACAGCTGTGTCCCCCGAGGGGCCGCCGGCCCCGGACGCATCCACCTGAGGCATCTCTCCGCCGGAGAGGATGGCTGAATAGCTCTGTCCCCGGATACCGTCAGGTACTTCAGAGGCCTCTCCGGAACTTCCCGGAACGCGGGTGTCCTGAGAGTGTACTTCATCTGAGGCGGAAGCGGTGTCCCTGCCGGCGCTTTCACGGGGGGCTCCCTCTTTCTGAACAGCATTGCCGTTTCCCGCACTGTCAGAATGGCGGACATCATCCTTCTGTGCGGCCTCGAACGCCGCCTGAAAGGAATTTCCGTCTCTGCTGGGAGAGGAAGATGGAGAGTTTGTCTGTACAGTGTCGATTTGTGGCGGCAGAATATGGATTGCCTGCATCACGTGCGCGTACCTCCAGTTTCGTCAATACGCGCAACGCTGTCAGGGCGTGGTTACAGGCTTACTGGTCATTTTCCGCTGGATCTCCGCAACCCGGTCGGCGGGCATCAGGGACAACCAGTAGGCAACCATTGATGTAGTGCCGGTGTGGGCCGCGATCTCTTCAGTTTTTCGCAAGGCATCGATCATATCCTGATCGTCCATGGCAAGAAGAATAGCAACAGCATTCTGCGGCGGCATACCTGTCAGGTTTTGCGCGTTTTGTTCGATGATTCCATCTATATCTTCGTACCTTTCTACCGTTTGGTTGAATGTTTTTTCCCGTTCTTCCTGAGAATTTCTCCGTTCCGTCAGTTCCTGCTCCATCTGGAGAACCTCTGACTCCCTGCGATTGAGATCCTCTTCCCGCTTGTTCAGCTCTTCCGCCCGGACATCGTAGGCTTCCAGCAATTTTTTGAGCCGGTCGGCGTCAAGGTCTGCATACTCATCGGGGGCGGAGGCGGCGCCTGTCTGCGGCGCCATACCGAGCATCCGGTATGCCGGAGCGAAAAGGGATTTTGCCTGGATTACTCCAAGGTAGTCAAACCAGAGAATTGCCGCTATTGAGAGAATAATAATGAGAAGCAGCAGAACGATAACTTTACCTAAGGTTCCTTTTCCGGCCAATTTTCAACTCCTGAACTTTCCGCAAGCAAAACTTTCGGAAACTGACTGAATCTTTCTTCAGAATTCCGGAAAATCCCGAAATTCACAGAAATCTACATTATAAGTAACGGAAAAAACGTGCCACAACATGAGATTATCCGTTCTGATGCTGAATTATACCATTCCGCATCAGAATCTGTACAGTCCGGAAACGGAACCCCGGATATCATTTGACCGGGGAAACCAGACAAGTTCAACATCAAGGGACAATTGCACCCCGGTGGCAGCGCCGATGGCAGGGGAAACAATCAGGGCAAGTTCACCCGAGACCGCATCGAGCCATCTGCCACCGGTGAAATCGTAGTCACTGAAATAATTGCCCCGATAACCGCCGGAAAGGACGACCCTGTTGGCAACAAAGGGTACCAGGGGAACCCCGTGCTGTAGCTCCGCAGAAAAAAGCACCACCGAGACACTGAATCCCGAGACGGTACGCCCTTCGGTATCGGCGTCCCGGGGGACGCT
>JAISVD010000235.1 GCA_031271875.1 Spirochaetaceae bacterium
TCTTCTTGATCCCGTGGGCGGTGCCCTTGTTTATTGTTATACCTGAATAGAGGCTGTTAGGGTCCCGTCCGATGATCTGGGCGGGTATATTTCTCTGGGTCAGATTTCGGGAGAACCCCATCTGCTCCCGGAGCCGCTCATTTTCCTTGTGGATTTCAGCGTTATTTCTCTGGAGAAATTCGTAATTTTCGACCTTTTTTATTAATTCATCATATTCTTTGCGCAGTACCGCGAGTTCACTGATTGCGGCGAATGTTCCCCCCACAGCGGAAGACACAGAGTATGCGCCTTTCTGTATTCCCGATATCAGGGAAAAGCCGAGCTGGTTAAAATTGACAATAAAATTGCCGGAGGAAAGTCCAAGCAGCACTCCTGAAACAAGCAGGAGCACTATGAGGACAATACTCTGTTTGTTTGTCCTGAACAACCGCAGCCGCTGATTCATCAGTTATCCGTTCAGGTTATCATAAATGCTGCGTTCGGTGGACATATCCTTAAAGAGTTCAAAGGACTGACCGGCCCCGATGGCCACACAATCCAGGGGATGCTCTGCAAGTATAACCGGAACTCCTGTCTCTTTCGAGATCAGCCTGGGAAGCCCCTTCAGAAGAGACCCGCCGCCGGTCATGACTATTCCCCGTTCCACAATATCCGCTGCCAGTTCCGGCGGCGTTTTGCCCAGGGTACGTTTTATCTCCTCCACAATCTGGGTTATCGGGTCCTTGAGGGCTTCCCTCACTTCAACGGAATCTATCTCAAGTCGCCTCGGCAGACCGGTGATCGCATCGGTTCCCTTTATTTCAACCTTTTCGATGTTCTTTTCTGGGGCGGCGTTGCCTATCTCGATTTTGAGCCGCTCCGCAGTCTGTTCACCGATGATCAGATTATGGACGCTCCGCACATGCTTGATGATAGCCTCGTCGAATTCATCCCCCCCCAGGCGTATAGCGTTTGTCACGACCATACCTCCCAGAGAGATAACGGACACCTCCGTAGTGCCGCCGCCGATATCACAGACCATGTGGCCGGCGGGCTCATGGATCGGTATCTGCGCTCCTATCGCTGCGGCAAGGGACTCTTCGATAATCTGGACATCCTTCGCCCCCGCCTTGAGAGCCGCCTCCTGTACCGCCCGCCGTTCAACTTCTGTTATGCAGCTGGGAATACCGATCATCATGCGGGGACGCACAAGCCATCGCCGGGGCATGACCTTGGAAACAAAATGACGGATCATCTTTTCGGTGGTATCCATATCGGCGATGACCCCGTCCGAGAGGGGCCTGATGGCCATGATATTTCCCGGTGTTTTCCAGAGCATCCGCTTTGCCTCGGCGCCGACGGCAACCACCCTTTTGGTTCCCCGTTCAACAGCAACAACGGAGGGTTCATTTACAACAATCCCCCGGCCCCGTATATATATGAGGGTATTACAAGTACCCAAATCCACACCAATGTTGGTAGAAAAAGTGTCAAAAACAGCCATTAATGCCATATCCTCCAGTGAATTCTTTTAAGAATTCAGTTTTTGCCGGGTCTCCGGATGGTTAACCTGGACTTTAAGCGCCTTGCGCCACTCGGCACGGGCTTTTACCAGGTCACCCTGCTTTTCATATATTACACCAAGATTGTAATATGCGTCAGCATAATCCGGGTCTTTTTCCAGAATCGTGTTAAATTCCCTTTCGGCCTCAGCAAGATTATCCTCAATTATGTATATATTGCCAAGGGTGTTACGGCATTTTAGCATAAGAAGCTCATCTTCACTACTCTGTATGGCCCTGAAAAGATACTGCTGTGCCTGAAGATAATCACCCTGACGGTAATACTGCTCTCCGATTGCGGCGAGGAGCATATCCGTGGGATTCAGCATCAGGGCCTCGGTAAAAGCGGTAATACTTTCATCGATCATACCAAGAGATGCATACGCGAGTCCCCGGTATTCCGCCATATCGGGGGCAGTATATCCCCCATAAAAAGCCTCATCGAGATACCGCACCGCGAGATCAGCGTAATAGTGATATCCCGCAAACCGGTTTTTCTGGTAATAGGCCTTTCCGAGCATAAACTTGAGCTGGCCCTGTGCGGCTGGTCTGGCGTCTCGCAGGGCATTGCGCAGGGAGATGATGGCATCATCAAGATACATCTCCGTCATCAGCGTATCCGTTTGGGCGAGGGAGAGGTAATAGGCGCTGTAGCCCCTGAAGGCAAGGGCTGTGTTCTGGAGCGGATGGAGTTCCAGTATCCGCACAGCGGCGCTGTAAACAGCTTCGTAATCACCTATTTCCCACAATTCATATAAAGCGGAAACCTTCGGCACTTTTTCCGCTGAAGGAACCACACGGGAAAAGACAAAATATATACCTGCACCGGCCGCAATGAACGTGAGAATAACCAAAACATGTATCAAGGCGTTTTTTTTTCGTTTTACTCTCTTATAGGAGCTGCCTTTTTGCGCCATCTGAATATACCTTTCCAATATAAAAAGAGCGGAAGGGGCGGTAAGCCGGGTTCTGTAAATGAAAGACAGCTGTCTTTCATCCTGATCATCTATCTCGGATAAAAGTTACCTTTTATCTCCAGCAGCCTACCCGCGAACGGCCGCACCCTGTTACAGGCCCGGAATATCGGAATTACCGCCGCTGTTTGGCCTTGCTCCGAATGAGGTTTGCATTGCCGCCGCCGTTACCGGAAGCGCGGTGGGCTCTTACCCCGCCATTTCACCCTTACCCTGAATATTCCAAGGCGGTATATTTCTGTTGCACTTTCTGTCAGCGGAAACTTTCACCTCCGCCGCCCGGCCATTAACCGGCATTCTTTCCGAAGGAGCCCGGACTTTCCTCTGGAAAGCTGTTTAACCAGCCTTCCAGCGATCAGAACCCCTGCCGCTCATATATCCTGCTACTCATCATCATAATCCATGCCCTTTCCGCCTTCATCCATATCATCGTCGTCAAGCCCCTCATCATCTTCATCTTCGTCGTCAAAATCATCAAGATCCGCAAGGCTTCCGGCATCATCGTCATGGAAGAAATCAGTTTCCACGCCCTCAACTTCAAGGTAATACAGGATACGGCTGCAATAGGGACAGAAGACTATCTTTTCACCTGTGTGTACCTCATTGGCAAACTGCGCAGGGAGGATCATGTGACATCCGTCACAGACGCTTCCCTTTATGGGAACAATACCGACACCCTGTTTGCTTTTGATGATGCGCTCGAACTTGAAGATGATCTCGGGATCGATACCGGGGATGATATCCTGCTCCTGGTATTTGAGATTTTCAAGGCGCTCCGTCAGAACGGCGGTTTGTTCCGAGAGCTTCTGCTTTCCCTCGTTCAATTCCGTTTCCTGCTGGGCAATCAGCTGCTCTTCCTGCCTCAAATCCTCATCAAGTTCGGCGAGATGCTTCTCCTCCTTCTGGAGCTCCTTCCGCACGACCAGCTCCTGTTCGGTGGCGTCCTTTATCTCCTTGTCGAGGGCTTCATATTCTCTGTGGGTGGTAATATTGTCCATCCCCTTTTCCGCTTTTTCTCTGGAGGATTCCGCTTCAAAAAGAGCTGTTTTGAGTTCTCCAACGGTTTTCCGTACCTTCTCATATACATCATGCTTCTCGATGTATCCTTTTTTGAGACGTGCCAACAGCTCATCCTGGGACGATAAGAGCTTGGGCGCGGAGGCTATCTCCTCTTCAACAGAATATTTTTCCGCAAGAATATCCTGCAGCATTTTTAACTTATCAAAAACTTCAAGCATTACCATTGTATCCCTCTCAAACGCATTTTATCAAATTTGATACTTTTCAACAGCATCCAGCATTACTAAGGAAAGTAAACACCGATTGATGCATTGAACATAAATCGATGTTTCCCTAATTGTCAAGAAAATCCCGCAGCCTGCGGCTCCGTTTCGGGTGTCTGAGACGGCGCAGTGCCTTCGCCTCGATCTGCCTTATACGCTCCCGGGTAACGTTAAAGTAGAGCCCGACCTCCTCAAGGGTCAGGGAGTACCCGTCATCCAGCCCAAAGCGCATCTTGAGCACCTCCTGCTCCCTCGGCGGAAGGGATGAAAGCACGGAACGAAGCTGCTCCTGAAGCAACGTAAAGGCAGTCTGGTTTGCCGGGTTCTCGACTTCTTTGTCCTCTATGAAGTCTCCCAGCAGGGAATCCTCCTCCTCACCTATCGGTGTCTCAAGAGAGATCGGTTCACGGGCAACATTCTTCACCTGTTTGACCCTGGTTACGTTCCAGCCGAGCTGTTCCGCGATCTCCTCGTCGGTGGGTTCCCGCCCGAGCCGCTGCATGAGTTGCCGCGACTCCCGGACTACCTTGTTTATCTGCTCTATCATATGGACAGGTACGCGGATGGTCCGTGCCTGATCGGATATACTGCGGGTAATGGCCTGCCGGATCCACCAGGTGGCATAGGTTGAAAATTTATAACCCTTGCGGTACTCAAATTTTTCAACCGCCTTTATGAGACCGATATTCCCCTCCTGAACAAGGTCGAAGAAATGGAGCCCCCGGTTTGTGTATTTTTTCGCGATAGACACGACGAGACGGAGGTTCGCATTGATGAGCTGGTCCTTGGCGGTTTTCATCATTCTCCGCCCCCGCTCGATCTCCGCAGCCTTGATGATTATCTCGTCAGCGGTATTTTCAAACTCATATTCAAGCCGCCGGAGTTTCCGGTCGATCTTCTGTATCTGTGTATATATCTCCTTGATCTCGTCAGCAGGCATACCGAGGTCGCGCTCAAGTTTTTCCCGTTCCGATTTGATAGCGAGCCGCTTGCCGAGGTTACGGAGCTCACCGTAATCGGCAATACGCAGCTCCTTTTCTTTCTTCTCCTGACGGTGGCGGTATTCAAGGATTTTACAGGTAGCCTCTACAAAACGGTCCGAAAAACGCTCTATCTCTTCTGACTGTATCTCCACCTTCTGGAAAACAGAGAGCAATTTTTCCCGGAACTGCACCAGCTGGGGGTCCTGAAAGATATCCCTGTTCTGGTCCCGCTCATAAAGCTGTTTTTTGAGGTGCATATACTGCTTGAGCTCGGACAAGACCGGCCTGAGATATTCGCTGTAGGCATTCTTGAGGCGCCGTTTTTCGGCCATCTCCTCATTTATCTCCTTCCGGGGACGGTTATTTTCGTGTATATCGATACGGGAAAAGGCCTTTTGGGCGATAGCGTAGAATTCGGGGATAATCATTCCGGAGTACTTGATCACATCCCTGATGATATTTTCACCGTTTTCCATCTTTTTGGAAAGCTCAACTTCCTGATCGGCGTTGAGGAGGTTTTCCTTGCCTATCTCCCTGAGATAGAGCCTGATGGGATCATCTACAGAAGAATCCTTTTCGCTGTACACCAGTCTTTTACGGTCGGATTCGTCCTGTTTCTGGCTCTCGTCCTCCTCAAGCTCGGGCTCGTCGGCTTCGTTTTCCTCCTCCTCGAGAAGAAGATCATCTTCCTGAAGATGGATATTATTCTGCTCAAGCAGGACCAGCACCTTGTCCATTTTTTCAGAATTTATGACAAGTTCGTTGGGGAGGAATTCGTTTACTTCCTCCCAATTAAGGGTTTTCTTTTCTTTTCCGTAGCTGATCAACTTGGCGATTGCGGGCTCAAGCTCAAGATCCGTCATGCGCGTACATCCTTTAACCTGATAAATTCTTCATCAATACTCA
The DNA here is from genome assembly GCA_031271875.1 of Spirochaetaceae bacterium. GTDB lineage: Bacteria > Spirochaetota > Spirochaetia > Treponematales > Treponemataceae > JAISVD01. Next base: position 5,688 of record JAISVD010000235.1, read on the forward strand.
TCTTTTCAGCAACCAGATTGTGAAGTACCTGCTTTTCATCCAATGTTATCCCCCTGTTCTGCCGGATTTTATTCACGATACGGATCCTGCGGCGCTCCAGACTGTTACGTTTGATAAGCCTGATACTGTCTTTTATTGTCTGCTGTGAATTCTCGGCGAATTCCCCGGAAATGACTGTTTCCGTAACCAGGTTTTTCAGCATCTCCCCGGTACAGCGGGAAAGTATGCTGTCCGGTGTAAGTGCATCGTCACGGTAACATTCTTCTATAATGATAAAAAGGTCTCTGGCAGCACTGTCTTCAAAATCATCGGAATTCAGTGTTGAACGCATTAAAGTAAAATACTCAATATTCGATACAATTGCAAGCATCGCCCGTATTTCGGCTGTTTTTTTGATTGGCTTCCCCGGGTCTCTCCTGGTCTTTTCAGGTACCGATCCGTACTCGGTATAGTGACGAAAATCGTTCTGCAGTTCCACCGGGCTGAGGGAGTAATACTGCGCCACCCGATTGAGAGATGACTCCCGCTGAATACCGACCTTGAGTGAGGATATATAAGGAAAAAGAGCAAGAGCCGCCTTGGTCTTACCTTCTATTGTATCCATGGAAGATTTTTGTGCATACAATTTCAGTAAATACTCCATATCGATTATAGCATTTTTCAGAATATCATGCAATAGTTCAGGGCCATGGTTGAGTAAAATATCTGCGGGGTCCTTACCTCCGGTGATACTGATGACATAAACGGTAAGCCCCGATTTTCTGCAAAGCAGTACGGCTTTTTCCGTTGCCTTCTGTCCCGCTTCGTCACTGTCGAATGAAAGAAAAACGGTATCCGCAAAAGAACTGATAAGCTGCACCTGCCCTTCGGTAAGGGCGGTTCCCAGGGGGGCTACAGCCCGGCGGATTCCCGCCTGGTGCCACGCGATGACATCCATATATCCCTCGCAGAGGATGATGGATTTTTCCGTCCGTATCTCCGGCAGGGCGAGATGGAAAGCGAAAAGGGTCTCTCCCTTTTTATACTGGATCATCTCGCCTGAATTGATATACTTGGGGCCTTCCCCCGCGAGAATACGACCGCCAAAGGCTACGGTCTGTCCCCTCCTGTCACAGATAGGAAACATCAGCCGGTTTGAAAAAAAAGCGGCCTCTGGATACTTTTTTGAAAAAAGCCCCGATTTTTCAAGGAATTCAGGGCTGTAGCCCTTTCCCGTGAGAAAACGGTGGAGCCACCGCCGATCTGCCGGCGCAAAACCGAGTCCGAAAAGTTCAATCATCTCACCGTTTATTCCCCTCTCGGAGAGGTATTCCAGGACGGATTTTCCCATATCCGAGGATGTCAGCAGAAAATGAAATGTCCCCGCCACCCGTTTATACAGGTCGATGAGCTGCTCCTTTGTATCGTCCCGTACAATTTCCGAGGGCCCGCCGCCCTCGTAGACAACCTCCACTCCGGCCTTTTTTGCCAGCATGAGGGCGGCTTCCACAAAGTCGAGCTTTTCCATCTCCATATAAAAGGTAATGAGCCCGCCGCCCTTTCCGCAGCCAAAGCAGTGGTAGGTCTTTTTATCCGGACGCACATGAAACGAGGGGGTTTTCTCGTTGTG
>JAISVD010000273.1 GCA_031271875.1 Spirochaetaceae bacterium
TGGCCCGAAACAATGATGACCTACGAACCGCAGAGCAGGACCCTTTTTTCCTGCGATGCTTTCGGTTCCTACGGAGCCGCCGGGGACAGGATATGTGACGATGAATTCAATGAGGAGGAGCATACCCTCTTCGAAAAGGAATCGCTGCGTTATTACGCCAACATCGTTGCGAGCTTGAGCAATTTTGTAAAATCGGCCCTTGAAAAACTGAAGTCCCTTCCTGTCAATATAATTGCCCCAAGCCATGGGATGATCTGGCGCACAAATCCACAGACAATTATCGACCGGTATGCCCGTTACGCGGGATATAACACCGGGGGAGCCCAGGAAAAAGATATCTGTGTTATATGGGGAAGCATGTACGGCAATACCCGCATCGGTGTCAATGCCGTAATTGAAGGTATCAAGGAGGAGGGCGTCCCTTTTACGGAAATCGAAATTCCCAAAACAGATGTCTCGGAGGTACTGGCAAACGCTTTCAGCAGAAAAGGGCTGGTCATCGCCATGCCGACATATGAATACAAGATGTTTCCACCCATGGCATATGTACTGGAACTGCTGGGCAGAAAACATGTTACGGACAAAATTGTCTTTCGCCTTGGAAGCTGGGGCTGGTCCGGAGGCGCGGAAAAAGACTTTATAGCCGTTGTCGATTCATACAAGTGGACCTTTGTAGAATCCTGCGAATGGCAGGGTGTTCCCACAGAGGAAAACCTTATGATCCTTAAGGAACGTGGACGAGAACTGGCAAGGCAGGTCAGGAACTCCTGAAAAAAAATGTCCGGCTGCTGCATAAAAGCAGGCCGGACAAATTCAGGAAGCTGAATGCCATACAGGAAAACAGCAGGCATAATATTATTTTTCTTTTTTTGCGGCAACCTTTCTCGGAGACCTTGGTTTTGAGGTTTTATTCACAACAGTTTTATTCGCTGCAGCTCTTTTTGTGGGAGCCTTCTTCTCTTTGGGAGCAGGAGCGAGAAAGGTTTTCAAAGCAGCGATGCGGCTCTTGAGCAGAATCTTCAATTCGGCAACCTCATCATCGGGAACATTGATAAAATGCATCATAACAACAGTACCGGTTCCCTCTTCATTGGCGGTGTAGGAAAAAATGGAAACTGCATCCATATCCTCTTTCATCATTGATGGGAAGCGGAGTGTCCGGACAAGCATCCTGTTTTTCATGTTGCCGAGAATAACGCCTGAATGGTCGTCGATCTTATATTTTGAATTCTGCTCTCCATTGATTGTTGCTTTTACATTCGCCGATTTGAAGAAATCGGGTGAAATAAAAGCAGCCGATACAGCCTTTACGGGGAAAGGCACGGTAAATGTCATGTTTACGTTTTTCAAAACATTACTCCTTGATACTTTGCTTAATTATAAGCATATAATGCAATTCTGATATAAGCAATCAGAATATTTCCCGGAAACAATATTCTGTTTCTTCCGGTCAGTTGTTACACTTTTTTCCGGCTATCGGAAAAACAGGTATCTTCTGTAAGTATATAAGATTTTCTCCCGGATAGCCACCCTCTTCAAGCAGAACAGCTGATTCTGCGATAATGGTACAATTCGTTTTTGAGAGCAGTTTCCTCATCGAAGCAAACGAGCCGCCGGTAGAAACAACATCATCAACGAGGCAAACCTGTTTTCCCGCGAGCAGCTCCCTGTCTGTACCGTCCAGAACAAGCAGTTGCTCCCCTTCAGTTGTAATCGAAGAGACCGGCTCCACAAGGGGATTGCGCATATAAGTCTTTATCTGCTTCCTGACAACAACATATCTGATACCGAGGAGCCGCGCCATCGCGTGTGTAAGAGGGAGCGACTTGGCTTCAGGGCATACGAGAAGGTCTGTTTTTTCCCGGGGAAATTTTTCATGGTTTACCAGGGCATCCGCCGATACCTCGATAAGCTCCGTATCGCCGAGCATCACAAAGCTGGCTATAGCCGTTTTTTCTGAAACGGGAATTACCGGGAGAGCCCTGTCGAGGGCGCCTATCTGTATATGATAATATTCCATCACTACATCCTGATGTAAAATGAAAATTTTGACAAGGACCGGAGGCAGGGCGTCTTGTATTTACGCGAAGCAGATTATGCTGTCGCCGTCAAAGGTATACAAACCGGGATTGCGAATTTTTTCATAAAATCTTACTTGTGTCAGCCTGTTCGTGTAAAAAGCATATTCCCCGATAATCGTATTAACGGTAACCTTTTTCCACTTTCGTTCGGGCTTATCCTGTACCGCTCCCTTGGGCAAAATCATATCTGTCCCAATATTTCACCGATACTTCCGTTCAGCAGTAACTGGGCCTGCCCATCAAATCCCGTAGGTGTTTTATTGATAAGTACGATATCTCTTCCATTATAAGAGTGTATAAGTCCGGCGGCGGGATAGACAGAAAGTGATGTTCCGCCAATTATCAGCAGATCAGCGTTCCGGATCAATCGTGCGGACCGCTCAAGCAGAGAGGTATCAAGAGACTCCTCATACAGTACCACATCGGGTTTTACAATACCGCCGCACCGGCACCGGGGAACAGATCCGCATTCCGTGACATAATCCGCCGGATAGAAAATCCCGCACTCCATACAGTAATTCCTGTGTATACTGCCATGAAGCTCGATAACATTTTCGCTTCCCGCCTGCTGGTGCAGTCCGTCAATATTCTGTGTTATGACAGCCTTAACCTTGCCGTCATGTTCGAGGCGGGCAAGTACCTCATGAGCCCTGTTGGGACGTATTCCGGAAACCATAAGTTTTTCCCGGTAAAACCTGAAGAATTCATCCGGATAGCGTAGAAAAAAAGTCCTGCTCAGGATGGTTTCCGGCGGATAAGCCCACTGCTGGCTATACAGTCCGTCGGTACTTCTGAAGTCCGGAATACCGCTCTCCGTAGATACACCGGCGCCTCCAAAAAAAACGATTGATCGGCTGTTTTCAACCAGCCTCCGCAGCAATTCAATTTTATCTTTCATTAAAACGATATCTCCCGAGCCAATTGCAAAACTTTCTCAGTGTTGCAATTGCCGCTCCCTGTATTAATTTGTTCGGAAACTGACGGTTTCCAAATACCTTTTTTATTCGTATTAAGGGGTTTAATACTCTGCCCTTCAGGACTGTTAAAAAGGTATTAAATCCCGAATGCAATACCTTATCAGAACAATAACCTTGTCCCTTTAGGACAAGGTTATTCATTTTCCGCAGGAATCCCTCATGGAACACTCCCCGCAGCTGCATTTTCCTTTTTTCCTGTTCCTGTAAAGGTATACAAAGACCGCTCCAACAGCGGCCACAAGGATTATACTTACAATTATCGTACCCATAACTCCTCCTGTACATTTTTCCGTACATATGGTTCATACAAAGGTTATCACTAGCTAACTATTATTGTCAATAACTT
>JAISVD010000288.1 GCA_031271875.1 Spirochaetaceae bacterium
GAGGGATAAAGCCAGGGAGCTCGCCGCCGCAAAGGGCTTCCTTGAGGAATTCAACCTCTATTGTCTCATCGAACAGCTCGCGCCGCAGATTGTCATGGAGGAGAAGGGCAACGGCAAGCGGATATGTACAAACGTCGATTTTTATTCGGGCTTTGTCTACTCCATGCTGAATATCCCCCGGGAACTGTTCACCCCCATCTTTGCGATCTCCCGTATTGCGGGATGGGCTGCCCATCGGATAGAGGAGATCGTCTCAGGAGGAAGGATATACCGCCCCGCCTTTAAACAGGTAGGGGATAACCGCAGCTATATTCCCATGGACAGAAGATAAACCATAAATGAACCCTGCGCCGGAACCGTGAAACGGTTTTCCGGGCATAAAAAACGGCAGGGGGCGTGTCCCATAAGTAATACGCCTCCTGCCGTTCCTTTCATCTAATCATCAGATCCCTGTACAGACATAAATTCTTTCGCCGCCTTGATAACATCATCCGCAATTTTACCCGAAATCGGGTCGTAGTGATCAAAGGATACCTCAAAACTGCCTGTTCCGCTGGTCATGGAACGCAGATCAATCGCGTATTTCAGCAGCTCCGCCTGAGGCGCCTGAGCGCGGATCTCCTCGATCCCGCCGCCCGGAGTGCTCTGTCCCAGAATACGTCCCCGCTTTGAGGACATATCGGACATTATATCCCCCAGGTACTGCGACTCCACCCAGATGGTTATGTTCATCACCGGTTCCAGCAGAATGGGCCCCGCCTGCCGGGAGGCTTCCCGGAAGGCGTTGCGGGCGGCGATCTTGAAGGCCATTTCGGAGGAATCCACCGGGTGCTCCTTTCCGTCCAGCACTGTGACGGCTACATCAACCACCGGATATCCGGCAAGAACTCCGTGTTCCATCGCCTCCTTGACGCCCTTTTCGATTCCCGGAATATACCCCTTCGATATGGCGCCCCCGAAAACCGCATTGGTAAAGCTGTACATCTCCCCACGGGGCAGGGCCTCAACCGCAAGAACGACCCGCCCGTACTGACCGTGACCGCCGGACTGCTTTTTGTGGGTATACTCGGCCTGGGCCTTACGCTGGATCGTTTCCCGGTAGGCTATCCGCGGTACGGAGGTGATGACATCTATCTTGTTCTGTGTTTTTATCCGGTTGAGGATGATATTTATATGGAGCTCACCCATTCCCGAGAGAACATTCTGTTTTGTTTCACCATTAAATTTAAAGGTCACAGTCCGATCCTCTTCGGAAGCGCGGGTGAGGAGTTCCCCCATCTTGTCCTCTTCACGCTTCTCCTTTGCGGAAACCGCCATCGAATAAACCGGCTCCGGATGGCGCAGCCGGACAAAGGAAAGTACATCCTGACCGCCGGCGATGGTATCGCTGGTCTTTGTCGCCGCCAGCTTGGCCGCTATACCAATGTCCCCTGCGGCAAGCTGGCGGACCTCCTCAAGCTTCTTGCCCAGACAGCGGTACAGCTTGCTTATCTTCTCCTTCCTGCCCTCGCTCACATTGAAGACTTCGGTATCCGCATTGAGGGTACCGGTTATGATCTTGAGATAGGAGAGCCTGCCGGAGAACTGGTCGCTGGAGGTCTTCACTGTCAGGGCGGACAGGGGCCCGTCAGGACCTATTTTGACGGACACATCGCTGCCTTCGGCGTTTACCGCAATCTCGAAGGCTTCACCGGGATCGGGGGCGATGTTGGCCATGAAATCCAGCATCGACTGCATTCCTGAACCCTTTATGGTACTGCCGCAGAAGACGGGAACAATCCGGTTATTTTTGAAGGCAATCCGCAGGCCGTGAATGATCTCCTCGGCGGAGAGCTCCCCCTCATCTATGAATTTGACAAGCAGATCATCGTCCCCCTCCGCTGCGGCTCCGGCGAGAACCGCCAGAGCGTTTTCATATTCACTCCGATACTTTTCGGGAATATCCATCTCTGTCTCTGTCTGCCCGGCGGCGGGAACCCTGTAGGCTTTCCCCTTCAGCACGTCGATAATCCCTTCAAAAGCCGCGCCCTTTCCCATGGGGATCGACGCCTGACAGACATCTACACTGAATTTTTCGCGGATATCCTTTGTGACCGCCCCGAAATCGGTACGCTCCTCTTCAAGCCTGTTTATATAAACCATGCGGGGCTTGTTGCGCCGGTTCAGATCCCGCCAGAGCTTGATGGTTTCTATCTGTGCACCTGCCCTTCCGTCAACGAGCATCAGGGCAAATTCCGAGGAACGGAACGCGGAGATAACCTCACCGATAAAATCCGAGGAACCGGGGGTGTCCCACAGATTGATATGTATATCCTTCCACACCAGATGTGAAAGGGAAGCATAAATTGAAATCTTGTGATCTATCTCTTCGGGAGTAAAATCGCTGACTGTTTTACCGGATTCAACCGGTTCGGGACGGGGAATACTCCCGGCGGCAAACAGAAGCTGTTCCATCAGCGTCGTTTTTCCGGTCTGACCATGGCCTGCAATCGATACATTCCGTATCTGCTTCGTTGTAAAATCCATGAATACTCCTTATTATATATCCGTTAATCGGAAAGAGAAACGCTGCTGCGTTTCTCGATACTCCTTATTATATATCCGTTACTTGGAAGCGGAAAAGCCGAAGGCATTTCCGCAATACTCCTTATTATATATCCGTTAATCGGAAAGAGAAACGCAACAACGTTTCTCGATACTCCTCCGTTACTTGGAAGCGGAAAGGCCCGGATTCCCAATACCCCTGGTATTTTTCTGATTTTTTTCCATAATATTCTTAGTTTTCCGCTTATTCTGTAGTATATTTTAATCGGAAACAGGTCTTCGCATCTCCGCAGGATACTACCGGCGAAGAAACGGAACAGTGCTTCCGTATGTTTTTAGTGCAAAACATATATAATATGATAAGTTCGGTTTGACAATATTGTCAAGAAAATAGTGATTGGTTACTATATATTACTAATAGTTCAGGAGGCACACTATGGATATACGCCGCAGAACAATTCAGGAACTGGAAATCAAACGGAATGATGCACTCTCGGCTCTTTCCCGTTTATATACGACAGCGGGACGGAAACTGCTTTCCGCAGAAACAGATTCTGCCGGGCATGACCGGATCGCCTCTTTTCAGGATATAAACAGAAGGAAAGACGAATACTCCCGGATAATTACGGATATCCAGCAGACAGCCGCCCGACGCAGGGAATTGCAGGAGCAATCCCTGGCGTTGAAGAAGCATATAGAAGAACTGAACACCAGATGGCCGGAACTGCTGGAGAAACTCGGAAACGCATTGTATCTCTATTACTCGCCCTCCTTCGCGGATTTTTTCAGCGGTTATTTTGCCGAAATTTCGGGGAGTAAAACCGCTCTGGCCGAACAGCAGGCCAGGGCGGCAGTAATACAGAAGGAGCTGGAATCTCAGGGTTTTTTCTCAAAGTTGATAACACAGATGAAGCTGGTTCCGGTAAATACCTCGATCGCCCAGCTTCACAAGAAGCTCGCGGCAATTCTGGTAAAAGGAGCCAGGGCGGTCCGCGACTCGGATTCCCTGCGGCCGTTTTATCAGGACGGTTCACTGGACAGCGCGATCATCCAGGCGGATGGGGAATGCAGTACCCTCAAGAACGAAATCAAGGCGCAGCAGGAATATCTTCAGTCCATCACCGACGAGGATTCGGGCTACGCTGAACAGCTCTCCTCCCTCGGGGCAGATAATCCTCCCAGACGCATAGAGGAGCTGAGGAATTATATGAAACAGTGCGACACGGAGCTGGAAAATCTCTGTGCCGAAACGGGCCGTATCTACATAAACAGGTTTATCGATGAAAACGGAGAATCCATCGGTACGGAAAAGCGGGAGGCGGAAGCGGACACGGAGGAGCTCTTTCCCGATGTCATGCAGAAGAGAAAAGCGGCGCTTTCATACTCCCGCCGCATGGAGATGCTTGAACTTACCAGTTATATAGAAAAAACGGAAAAGCAGATATCTTCCTTGGAAGGATCCGTTGCCGATGATGAACGGAAGATCCGCCAGTTGAATGAGCATATCAGAGACCTCAGGAGGAATATCCAGACCTCGGAAGAGGAAAAAGAGGCGCTCATCGCAAAACGGGCAAAGCTTGAACTCCTCGAGGGGGATACGGTAAAACTGCTGGAGGAGTAGTGCGTGTCCCATAAGGACAAAACTTTGTTTCTCACAGATTTGAACAACTATTTTTCAAAATGTATCTGATGAACAGTGAAATCTCCGGATCCGGTCCGCAGGATAAGCTGGGGACGTCCGCTGTCGGGGTGGGAGAAACGCTCCAGAGATATCCCGTATACGTCCGAAAGCACCTCCGGATCAATGACCGCATTGGGGGAACCGCAGCCCCGGACAGCGCCGTTTTCCAGCAGGAGTATCCGGTCGGAAAAAAGAGACGCGAGGTTCAGGTCGTGGATGCTCAGTACCACAGCCATTCCCTGCCGGGAGAGCTCCCGGAGATCGGAAAGCAGTTCATACTGGTGGCGGATATCCAGGCCGGTAACCGGTTCATCCAG
>JAISVD010000023.1 GCA_031271875.1 Spirochaetaceae bacterium
TTTTCCATCCGTTCCGCTTCCAGCCGGCAATCCAGAGGGTTATCCCCTTCTGGACATACTGGGAATCGGTATAAACCGCCACGGGCCGGGTGTCCCAGAGAGGGTTGCCGCGCACCATCTCCAGAGCACGGATGACCGCAGTCAGTTCCATCCTGTTATTTGTGGTAACCCTCTCCCCGCCCGAACCGGGAACTTCCAGAGGAGTTCCATCGGTTCCGGAGAGTTTATCGATAATAATGTAAGCCCAGCCGCCGGGGCCGGGATTACCGGAACAGCCGCCGTCTGTATATATAGTTATTTCTTCCATAATGCTCTTCGGAACCATCTGTTCCGTCATTATAGATTGACCGGAAAAAAAAAACAATCCGTTTTTTACTTTTCCTCCGCCCAAAGCAGCGGAATCTGTTTTGTCCATCTATTTATGAAGAGGATTTTTTCACAACTTCCTCCGCATTACTTGCCGTTTATGCAAGTTTTTTGTATGTTTAAGGGTATAGGCAGTGTGCCGTAAAATGGGACGTTTGCGAATATCGAACATGTTTTACAGACGCAACCAGCTCAAATTATTACTTATTGTTGCCCAAGAAAGGAGATATCAGGATTATGGCAAAACAGTTACTTTTTAATGAAGAGGCCCGCAAAAAGCTGCTCTCGGGCGTGGAACAGATTTCAAAAGCGGTAAAAGTTACCCTTGGACCCAAGGGCCGTCATGTTCTGCTGGACAAGAAATTCGGAGCCCCCACAGTGACAAAGGATGGTGTTTCCGTCGCGAAAGAGGTTGAACTTGAAGATCCCTATGAGAATATGGGCGCGCAGCTTCTGAAAGAGGTCGCAACAAAAACAAATGATGTTGCCGGTGACGGTACAACAACAGCTACGGTGCTTGCCTATTCAATGGTACGGGAAGGACTCAAGGCGGTCGCGGCCGGAATGACACCCATCGAGCTCAAGAGGTGCATCGATAAGGCCGTCGTGATAGCGGTTGAGGATATAAAGAAGAATTCCAAGGCGATCAAGGGTTCTGATGAGGTTTCCCACGTTGCTTCGGTTTCAGCGAATAACGATGAAGAGATTGGAAAGATCCTTGCCGAAGCGATTGAAAAGGTCGGAAAAGACGGCGTTATCACCGTTGAGGAATCCAAAACCATGGAGACCACCACCGATTTTGTTGAAGGTATGCAGTTTGACAGGGGATACATCTCCTCCTATTTCGTGACCGACAGGGACAGAATGGAAGCTGTTTTTAACGATCCCTATATTCTGATCCATGACAAGAAAATTTCCAATATGAAGGACCTTCTTCCCCTGCTGGAGAAGATCGCCCAGAGCGGTAAGCAGCTCCTGATCATCGCTGAGGATCTGGACGGGGAAGCGCTGGCGACACTCGTCGTCAATAACCTGCGGGGAACCCTCAAGACCTGCGCGGTCAAGGCCCCCGGCTTTGGTGACCGCCGCAAGGCGATGCTTGAGGATATCGCCATCCTTACCGGCGGTGAAGTAATCAGCGAGGAACTCGGACTCAAGCTGGAAAACACCGATATCAGTCAGCTTGGACGCGCGAAGAGCGTGAAAATCGACAAGGATAACACCACGATCATCGACGGGGCGGGAAAGCCCAACGAGATCAAGGATCGGGTTGCCCAGTTGAAGGGACAGATCGAGGAATCTACCAGCGATTATGACAAGGAAAAACTGAAAGAGCGCCTGGCGAAACTCGCCGGAGGTGTGGCTGTTATCAATATCGGCGCGGCCACCGAAGTGGAGATGAAGGAGAAAAAACACCGCGTTGAGGACGCGCTTTCCGCTACCCGGGCGGCTCTTGAAGAGGGTATTGTAGCGGGCGGCGGCGTTTCGCTGATCCAGGCAGCTTCGGCTCTTGAAAAAGTGGACGATGCGGGTCTTTCCGATGACGCGAAGATGGGATTCAAGATTGTAAAACGCGCCCTTGAGGAGCCGATCCGCCAGATTGCGGAGAACGCGGGCGTTGCCGGTGCCGTCGTTGCCGATAAGGCAAAGAACGAGAAGAAAGGCATCGGATTTGATGCTGCGAAGATGGAGTGGGTTGATATGATAAAGGCCGGTATTACCGATCCGGCGAAGGTTACCCGTTCGGCACTCCAGAACGCCGCATCCATCGCGGGTCTCATGCTGACCACCGAATGCGCGATCACCGATATGCCCGAGAAGAACCCGCCTGCAGCCCCCGCAGGCGGCGGAATGGGTGATATGGGCGGAATGTATTAAAAGGAAACACTGATTTATGTATTGAGCATAAATCAGTGTTCACTCTATTTGATCGCCATTTTGCAGTAATTTATTATGATTGAAAGAATTACGAAAAATGGCAGAGAACCGCCGAAAAAGGCCGGGAAGTCAGACTTTCCGGCCTTTTTTATGCCGCCATCTCTTGCAGGTATTTCTTTTCAAAATATAATTCTGCATCTACGCTTTTTCAGATAGATGAGGAACCGTTTTATATCACCTTTATTGAATTGAAAAAATAGTATAGAAGCGCCTTCATTTTTTTCTTTACAGATCGGGGAAAAAATTGTAAACTGTAAAAGTTCCGTATATGTTCAGTCGGCAATTGGATAAGCGGCATTCAGGATATTCTTGTCCGCTCCGGCAACAGTAACAAACGGCTCGTAATGCACAGAGGGATAACTGAGCTACCAATTAGCCCTCCGTGCTGAATTAACCTCCTGTTTCAATAGAAATGGGAGGTTAATTGCATTTTAAGGAAGCTATTCAGTCGTTCAGCCGTGGTCCGATTTTGGCCCTTCGGCAAAACTGAATGTTTCAAATTCCGCTGCATCAATGTAGAAAATTTTAAAAATCGGATTATCCGGCGTTTTGTAGATACCTTTGATGGACGGATTCTCGTCAAGCGCGCGTGTTTTAAGCGCACTATCCTCCACAAAAATGGCCTTACCGTTTACGGATAGAACCGGGTCAAAATTGTGCGGATACGTACAAAACGATACATTCGGATTTGCCTGCAACTGAGCATAGACCGGTTTTTCGGAATTGGTACAGAAATATACTTTATTTCCATCCGCAAAAAGGTATTGAAATACCCGCGTCTTTACCTTTTCCCCGTCCTGCGTTGCCAATACCCCATGCGGGTTTGCTTTTAAAATTGCCGTAAAGTTAATCATACATGCCTCCCCCTAAATAAAT
>JAISVD010000075.1 GCA_031271875.1 Spirochaetaceae bacterium
TCTGGACACAAATAGTGAGTATTACAGGAAGATGAAAGCCAGTCTCGAAGCTGTCAGGCGGGGAAACCAGGACACCATAGCCTTTTTGTATACTGAAACCCGGGTATCGGAAGATGAGATGATGTATCTTTTTGACGGAGAACCAGAGGGGGCGCCCACTTTTGCCCCTCCGGGCAGTATCGAACCTGTAACCGTCTCCCGGCGGCAGGCATATGAAACCCGGTCTCTGTATGTAGGCGGTTTTGTTACCACCGTCTGGGGGACACTGCTGTCCGTGTACGCCCCCATTATCGATAATGACACGGGGGAATTTTTCGGTATAGTCGGCGCCGATATTTCAAAAGAGCAATACGATGATATCATGCAGTATCAGCTGACCATAATTATCGGGTCCGCCATTATTCTGGCGCTGATGGCCGCTTTCATGCTCCTCCTGCTTTCGGGACGCATTGAAAAAGTGCTGGTACTGGACCCTCTTACCGGGGCGTATAACAGGAATTTTTTCAACCGGTGGCTCCGGTATGAGATCGGAAATGCCCGGAAGAAAGATATCCCCCTGGTGGTTATCATGTCGGATCTGGACCACTTCAAGAAAATAAACGACACCTACGGACACTCCTTCGGGGATGTGGTTCTCAAAAAGGTCTGCGCGTCCATGCAGTCGGTGCTCCGCAAATCCGACTGTCTGGCCCGTTACGGAGGAGAGGAATTTGTCGTTTTTATTCCCGGTGTCAGTATCAGGGAAGCGGAACCGGTGGTGACCCGCATCCAGAAAGCGGTGGAGCATCTGGGAATATACAATGACACAACGGGAGAGACCGTCAGGGTTACGATAAGCATCGGAGTAACACAGTTTATTCCCGGACAGACCTGTTCCGATGTACTGGAAAAAGCCGATAGCGCGTTATATAAGGCAAAACGTACCCGCAATACAATTGTATATTGCTGAAAATACCATGAGCGTGCATCTCCGGAATTCAGGGCTCCATCGTTTCATCGGGGCTGCCGTTTATCGGATATAATGTATGGAGAAAATATGGAAAAGGAACTATTTCGTACCCAGCGGGCGGATGAACATAATCCGGCCTGGGAAAATATAAGGAGCAGAAAAAACCGTTTATATGCAAGAAATAATGATATACGAACGGAATTTGAACGTGATTATACACGGATTCTGCATTCGATGGGATACAGGCGGTTGAAGCATAAAACGCAAGTGTTTTTCGCGCCGAAAAATGACCATATCTGTACAAGAATGGAGCACGTTAATCATGTGGCATCGGTGAGTTCCACCATATCAAAATATCTGGGCCTGAATGAGCAGTTGTCCAACGCGATCTCCCTGGGGCACGATATCGGTCACGCTCCCTTCGGACACCACGGGGAATCCTGTATTAATGATATTTACAAAAGATATAATCCGGGGGAACAGTTCTGGCACGAAAAAAACAGTTTACTCTTTGCGGATTTCATCGAAACACTTCAGGATCCCGGGGGGTTTGAGAGGCCCCTGGATTTAACCTATGCTGTCCGGGACGGCATTATCTGCCATTGCGGTGAAATCGACGAAAACGGCTTAAAGCCTCGGAGCGAAAACCGTGATCTGTATAAAATCGAAAAAGCGGGCCAGTATCAGCCCTATACCTGGGAGGGCTGTGTGGTAAAAATATCCGACAAGATATCCTACCTTGGAAGGGATATAGAAGACGCGCGCCAGTACCACATAATTGATCAGCAAAGTTTCGGAAAACTCAAAGAGCTGGTACGGGACACGCTCGGGGAAAAGCCCGATCTGACGGTCAATACGACGGTACTCATCAATGAGCTTATCGTGGATATATGCAATAACAGTACCCCTGAGACGGGACTCTGTTTTTCAGAAAACTGTTTCCGGTTTATCCGGGGGATCAAAAAATTCAATGCCGATCATATTTATACATACTGGAAGATTGAAGAATTCAAAAAATATACGACCCTCATAATCAATACGATTTTTGAGTCATTGCTGCGGACCTATCCCGAGGTGAAAAAAAGCAGGCGGTATTCCGGTTCCGAATTCTTTACGCGTATGGATGCAGCATTCAGGGAGTGGCTGATCAAATATACCGATTTCAGTCCGGAACTGAAAAAAGAGCATAATTATGCTACGGAAGTTCTTTTTCACATAGATGATGAGGGTGATTATATCCGCTGTATCGGAACGTTCATATCGGGAATGACCGACCAGTTTGCTATAAAAACATATGAAGATCTGATATCTTTCTGATAGTATATATTGAAGAGGAGAATGCAATGAAAAAAATATATCGGTTTCTTTTTATACTTTCACTGTTTGTATTGTCCGTACCGGTTCTGGGCGCTCAATCTTTTGAGGGGTTGCAGTCCCTCAAGGGACTGAGCCTGAACGGGGCAACGGGATTGTATACCATACCATCAGGGCGTATCGGTTGGGAGCAGAGTTCCAATCTCGGCCTTGATCTGGGGTATCATGCGATCTTCGCGGACCCGGCAAACCATCTCGTAAAAATAAACGTGAGTCTTTTCAAGTGGGTCGAAATTTCCGGGGCCTTTGATTTCCAGCGGGATCACAGCTCCGCATCCGACGATTATAAGCCGAACAATGACTTTATTCTGGGGGGCAAGTTGCAGCTTCCGGTGACCAACACCGCTGTTGCTATCGGCGGCAATGTCCAGTTTATCGATATAGGAAACAGGAGCAGCAGTTACTATCGGACTGTCGGGCAGATATACCTTGCCGCAACGTATCCCGGTTCCTTTTTCAAGATGCCCTCGGAGACCACCGTCACCATAGGATACTCCTTCCGGGAGTATAATAACAGCAATATCAATTTCGGAATGGGGTTTGACCTGCTGCTGTTTCCGAATATCCTGGACCGTTATGTGCACTGGCTTGTTGATTTTTCCAACTATTCATACAGCGATGATGCCCAGGGTGCGGAAGCCGAGTGGCGGGGCTGTCTCAATACGGGTATACGGATCGATCTTTCGGCGATTCCGGCGCTGAACAAATTCAAACTTGTCCTTGATGTAATGCTGGTTGACGCCTTTGACCAGAACCGTACCTTCAGTGTCGGAGCGGTGTTCGGCTTCGCGGTATTGTAGGCTGAACGTTTTCCCGGAAGGATCAATTGCCGCCGGCAAAAGGATCGCGGTCCATATCGCTGTTCCAGATATATTCGATATGCGCCGCGATCTCCGCCGCACGGCTGCGGCCGTGACGGTCTGCGATAAACCCCAGAGCCATGTCGATCCCTGCGGACACCCCGGAGGAGAGGGGATCGGTTTCAATCCGTACTCCCTGAGCGCTTGTTACGCTTCCTCCTCCGGCGGAGATATAGTTCAGCCGGTATTCAGCCGCCTGGCCAAAAATTTCAGCCGGCCCGAACAGATCAAGGGTTTCAAAACCATCAAAAAGAAAGCAGCGGATATTCATGTGAACAGTTCATCCTTATCGATATAAATTACCGTATTTATACAGGCCAAGGCAACCGTATTATAAAAAATCGGCAGGAATAACAAGCGGCTTGTTCCGCAGCATTCCTGAATGTCTATGCTTGACCCCCGGCGCAATCGCTGTTATTCTGAATTCCATAATTGCTTCTATATTAGAGGAGTTTCAATGAACGCAAGCACCATAAGTATTCTGATCGCATTTGTCTGCTATCTGACTGCGATGATATTCATCGGTTTCGGTTATTACAAAAAGACCAGCAGCTCTTCAGATTTTTTTCTCGGCGGACGCCGGGTAGGGCCGTGGATGACCGCTCTCAGCGCCGAAGCTTCCGATATGTCCGGATGGCTCCTGATGGGACTTCCCGGAGTCGCATATATGACAGGAATGAAAGAGGCCTTCTGGACCGCCCTGGGGCTTGTTATCGGCACCTATCTGAACTGGCTCATTGTAGCGAAGCGCCTGCGGAAATATACCCTCCATTCCGGCAATTCGATCACTATTCCCGAATTCTTCACCAACCGCTTCCGTGACAAATCCCGGGTAATCAGCCTGGTATCGGTTATCTTCATCCTCATCTTCTTTACCATTTATACGGCCTCGGGGTTTGTCGCCTGCGCGAAGCTGTTCAATTCGGTATTCGGAATACCGTATATCTATTCGCTTCTCCTTGGTATAGGCGTTATTCTTATATATACGCTCCTCGGCGGGTATCTCGCTGTCTGCGCCACCGATTTTGTTCAGGGTTCCCTCATGTTTGTGGCGCTGCTGATCACCCCGATAGTTGCCATAATCTTCCTCGGCGGTCCCGTGGAAACATTCAGCAGGATAAGCGAATTCGGCGCGGAGTTTCTCAACCCCTTTATCAGCGGTCCGACCGACAACTTCGGAATTGCTGCAATCATCTCCGCCCTTGCCTGGGGGCTCGGTTATTTCGGGATGCCCCATATTCTTGTCCGGTTCATGTCCATCCGTTCAAATGATGAGGTGAAGCTCTCCCGCCGGATCGCTATGGTATGGGTTGTTATCGCCTTTATCGGCGCGCTGCTC
>JAISVD010000098.1 GCA_031271875.1 Spirochaetaceae bacterium
GGAAGGTTACGCACCTTGAGGGCGGTAACGGTTACCCGTATCTTTTTCGTCTTCCCCGCAAGATCGCTGTCGGAAAAATCCTCCGGATAACTCTTGGTGATATCACTGGTCTCACCCTTTTTCATGCCCACGATATCATCATCGAATTTGAAGATATTGTAGCCGGATCCGATATCAAAAACAAAATCCTGGCGTTCTGTTCCGGCGATAACAGCGCCCTTGTCATCGAGTTCACTGTAATTGACGGTAACGATGTCGCCCTTTGCGGCGGCCTCACCGTCATTTTTATCAATAACCAGCGCGTTGCGCTCCTGAATTGCCTTGAGTTCCTCGTTCAGCTCCTCATCGCCGACGGTCACCTGGGGAACCTCCACGGTGATCCCTTCCATGCTCTTGACTTCAACCTTGGGCATAACATCATATTCAACAGAAAAAACAAGGTCCTGGTCGATAGAAGGCTTAGGAGTTTCATGCATCACCGGCGACCCATAGGGGAGCGGTTTTTCCTCGATCTCCTCGAATATTTCACCGAGGGTTTTTTCAATTATTTCAGAAACCGCGTCAGCTTTAAGGGCCTCGCCGTATTTCTGTTCAAGAATACTGGGAGGCACCTTACCCTTCCGGAATCCGGGAATCTGGATAGTCTTTGCGTATTTTGCCAGCAACTGTGTATATTCCGAAGCGACATCATCTTTTGCGATTGTTATTGTCAGTTTTACGGCAGAATTTTCCAGTCTGGTGATTTCCTTGTTTACGGTCACGGTACATTTCCTTTATCGATAAATGAGAATAGAAAATTGTTCGAAAATTGAAGGTTTACGAACAAATTCCATAGAAAAACAGCAAAATACGTCGTATTCTGCAAGGCTTGTTCGACAACCAACCAAGTTGTCAAACAAGTCACATCTTTTCCGGCAGCACTAATTCCGCCTGTTTTTATGAAAAAAGGCGATTCAGATTTCTCCAAATCGCCTTCCAACAGAGCGGGAAACGGGAGTCGGACCCGCGACATCCACCTTGGCAAGGTGGCGCTCTACCACTGAGCTATTCCCGCAAATCATGGAAGCTGGAAACCAACTCCCGACATGTTCCGACTATAACATATTTCGTGAGATTCTGTCAATTCATTGGATATTTTTATTTGA
Organism: Spirochaetaceae bacterium; assembly: GCA_031271875.1. Classification (GTDB taxonomy): domain Bacteria; phylum Spirochaetota; class Spirochaetia; order Treponematales; family Treponemataceae; genus JAISVD01. The sequence continues at coordinate 1,146 of JAISVD010000098.1, forward strand.
AAAAACGGAGAACGGCTTTGCCTTAGCCCGGCAAAAAATTGCCGGAACGGAAACATTCCATATGAGAATATATCGGCCCCGGACAGTCGTTTTCAGTCACGGAAAACCTGGTGAAATACCGATTTATTCAACCGGGAATAAATCAGCGGTTCCCTAAAAATCAGGGTCTTACTGCGAGAAAACTCTTGAACAGATGGTGCAGATTGTTTATATCTTCAGGAGAAAGATATCCCAGACTGTCGATGATCGGTTTGTATTTTTTATAGGCGATTTTGATCTCATCATCTTGACTTATCTCTCCCGTAAGAAGGTACTCAAGAGTAGTATTCAGAACCCGGGCGATAGCGTATGCTTCATCGGCTCTGGGCAGCTTGCCCCGCTTGCGGTATGAATTATAACTGTTAAGCGTTATTCCGGCTTCGGTGACAACAGATTCAATTGTATGCTTCCGCGCCTTTGCCAAATGTTTAACCCGTTCATAAAACTCCATAATATTTTATATTACCATTGTTTCGGAATTTAACCGCAGTAAATGTGTCCTATAGGACATAAAGCAATATGCGATATTATGTGTATATCTCTGAAAATGGAAAAAACATACGGGATATAGTAAAGAGGCGGATGTGTCCGAACCACAGCCTGTTTGTGCAGCCTCACAAGTTCGCCGGCGGCGAACCCGCTTCACTTTTCGGGTATAAATCTGCTTCCCTTCCGGCCCCTCCCTCGGGGGACTCTCCCGGGGGCGCCTCCTCCCGGGGAACAGCTCTGTCTGGATACCTGATGGGTTCCGGCCTTTCCCGTAACAGCCTGCACGGAGAGCATTGAACGGAAAAAATCCGGTTCCGGGACTTCAAAGAGGTGGGACTCACCGGTAAAGGGATGGGTGAACGCGAGAATACGGGCATGGAGAGCGAGCCCATATTCCGGAAAACCGGTATTGCCGTTCCCATAAACGGGATCCCCCTCGACAGGATGTCCCATATACGCCATATGAGCCCGTATCTGGTTTTTGCGGCCCGTCTCAAGCTCACACTCCGCCAGGTCGCAGCAGCGGCCCCGCTCGACAACCCGGAATCCGGTGACAGCTTTTTCAGCTTTCCCCGCTGTTTTTACCGTATCCTGAGGATCTTTCAATCCGGGGACATAGGCCCTGTGCTGCCGGTTATACGCCAGGGGCGCGTCAATAACGCCGGAAGGTGGAAGACCATCTCCCCGGGAATCATGAAGGCACACGCAACGGTACAGCCTCCGGGTGACAAGTTCCTGCCACCGGTCCATCATGACATTCCGGGCCTCTTCGGAGCGGGCAAACATCATTACCCCCGACGTTTCACGGTCCAGGCGGTGGACGGCCCGGATCCGGACAGCGCCCCTGTTTCTGAACATGCCGGTGAGTATATCCTCCGCGCTTTTACCGCTGTACCCCGGATATCCTACGGAAAGTACCCCCGCGGGTTTGTGGATAATAATAAAATCACTGTCCTCAAAGAGAATCCTGAGGGAACGGCTGCTTTTCATCTTTCCGTCCCTTCAGGATTCAGGGCAGCTTCCTCAGTGCGGACAAATTCTTTCAATATATAGTCCTTTTCCATAAAGGGGGGTCAGGATGTTTTTCTGTATAGACCGGCCCTTCAGGCGCTGTCAATAATACAATATCGCGTATTTTGTGAAAAGCGTCCTGCCCTTTTATCCCAAAAAATCAAAACAGGTCAATTTTATGAAAAATGATGTAACTTTTTCAGGCCCCGGTGGTTTACTTTACAGATTGCAAGAGCAACAATCACCACAGATAGAAAATAATTTTTGAATCTGTATCCTCCTCTCCTTTTGGACCGGCCCGCGGAGTTTCCGCCAGGCCGGTTCTTTTTTTTCTCCCCTTCTCCGGTTCTCTGCCGCTGCGTTACGGAGCGTTTTCTCAAACCACATTATTTACGGCGCTGACCACCGCGGAGATACCGGCACGGCCCACATTGGAACTGCGTCCGCAGCCCCAGAAGGTTCTGCCATCGGCAAGGGTTATTTCAACATATGCCATAGCGTCCGTGGAGGAGCCGCTGCCCACGCTGTGTTCGTGAAACGCGGTGACCGTAAATTCCGGAACCCCGGTCTCACGAAGGGCGTCCCCAAGGGCGCGGACAAATGCGTCAAGCGGGCCGTTCCCTTTTCCGCCGATAAAACAGTTCCGGCCCTGCCAGTTCACTGTTGCCCGGCAGGAGACTTCGGAATTGTCGAGATGGGTTTCGGCTATGTCGGTCACGGAAAGAGCGGCGTTTGCAGGTTTGAGCCAGTTTCTTTCGAAAAGGGCGAAAATCTCCCCGGCGGAGAGTTCCCGGCCGCTTGAATCGGCGCTGGCGGTCACCGCCGCGCCGAAAACCGGCTGCATGGCTCTGGGCATGAATATGCCGTACTCCTGCTCCAGCACCCAGGCGGCTCCGCCCTTTCCGCTCTGGCTGTTTATCCTGATAATCTCCTCATATTCACGGTCCACATCTTTCGGGTCGATCAGCAGGTAGGGAACATCCCAGAGGAGCTCAGCTCCGGGGTTCTCTTTGGCCTCGGCCTTTCTCCGGGCAAAGGCTTTCCGTATCGCGTCCTGATGGGAACCGGAAAAGGCGGTAAACACCAGCTCCCCGGCGTAGGGATGTCTCGGATGTACCGGCATACCGGTCAGTTCGGTATATATCCGGGTCACGCCCCTGATATCGGAGAAATCGAGACCCGTTTCAACCCCTTCGGAAAAGAGATTCATCGCGAGATTGAGGATATCCAGATTACCGGTGCGTTCCCCGTTGCCGAAGAGGGTTCCCTCCACGCGCTCGGCACCGGCAAGGAGTCCCAGCTCCGCCGCGGCGACACCGGTTCCCCGGTCATTATGGGTATGGAGGCTTATGACCGCCGAATCCCTGTCCCGGATATGGCGGCAGAAATATTCGATCTGGTCAGCATATACATTGGGAGAAGCGGATTCCACGGTAGACGGCAGATTCAGTATTATTTTCCCCTCCACAGAACGGGGTCCTTTGGGAGCCCCTTCGGGGTACCAGACATCCATAACGGCCTGGCATATCTCCACAGCGTATTCCGGTTCGGTAGCGGAAAAACTTTCCGGGGAATATTCAAGCCGAACCGGCGTGTTTCCGGCCAGGGCAAGATGTTTCCGTACCAGCTTTACCCCCTCCACGGCAATATCGCGGATCTCATCTTTTGTCTTGTTGAATGTATATTTCCGCTGGGCAGGGGATGTGGAGTTATACATATGAAAAATCGCCGCAGGTGCTCCCTTTATGGCCTCCATGGTGGTACGGATAAGGGGTTCCCGTGCCTGGCAGAGTACCTGAATGACAACGTCTGCGGGTATCCGTTTTTCGTCAATAAGGCGGCGGATAAACTCATATTCGGTGGGAGACGCGCTGGGGAATCCCACTTCAATCTGGCGAAAGCCGATTTTTACGAGAAGGTCAAAAAAGGAAAGTTTCTGTTCGACAGTAAGGGGTGAAGCGAGAGCCTGGTTTCCGTCACGCAGATCCACAGAACACCATACAGGAGCTTTTTCGATTCTGTTATCCGGCCACTTCCGGTCACTGATGGTGACCCGTTCCGAGGGTTTATACTTTGCCATTTCGTACCTCCATACATTGGCTTTAAAATAAAAAAACCCGCTGCCGAAGCAGCGGGCGTACAATACGTGTAAGGACAGTTACACGGCACCGGGCTGTAATCGGCGAACAGGGGAATAGTTCCCAAGAAGTAGGCTCAGAGAAAGAGAAAATCCTGTATTCGCGGTACATGCCGTGTTCATATAAAAAATATGAACATTTCTGAAAAAAAATGTCAAGTACCGGTTACGCTATCAGCGGCGCCTGCATTTAAATTTCCAACTCATTATTCTGTAAGTAGATAATGTATAAAATACGTTCACTTTGCTGTTATACCAGACATTGTGTAAAAAATGATTTTCTGTTATAATTCATGAAATATTAATATATATAAGTGAGCAGCCAATGATCTATCGAGATACCAGGGATGCATCGATTTCAGCGGATTTCCGTACTGCGGTTATGAGCGGAATGAATCCAGAAAGCGGAGGACTCTATGTTCCCTCCGAATATCCCGGACTTCCCTCATCTTTTTTGCGGAAAACACCGGTTCCGTCCTTCAGGGATATCGCCTTTGAAACCGTAAAACCCTATATTAACGGGGAGATACCTGATGGGGAACTTCAATCAATTATAGCGGATGCCTATCCGTTTAACGCGCAGATAACCCCGGTCGATCCGGTCACCTATATACTTGAACTGTTTCACGGCCCCACCTGCGCGTTCAAGGACTTTGGCGCACGCTTCATGGCCCGGGTTATGGCCTGGTTCAACAGGGATGAACAGAAACCGCTCCATATTCTTGTCGCCACATCCGGGGACACAGGGTCAGCGGTGGGGAGCGCGTTTCAGGGGCTTACAGGAATCGATGTTACCATCCTCTATCCGGCGGGACGGATAAGCCCGCTCCAGGAGAAGCAGCTTTCAACATTCACTGGAAACGTCCGCTCCCTGGCGGTGTCCGGTTCCTTTGACGACTGCCAGAAACTCGTAAAGACAGCGTTTACCGATGAGGAACTGCGCAGGAAACTCAGGCTCTCGTCGG
>JAISVD010000141.1 GCA_031271875.1 Spirochaetaceae bacterium
CACAAACTCAAAAACAACCGCAGATGTGCTACACGCTATGAGAAAAAGGCCAGCTTTTTTCGTGCTCTTACTTTTCTTGCCTGTTCTCTCATTTGGTTGCTTTGATGCTTTGAAAACACACTCTAGTGTGACTGTCATATGTCAATTTAAAAAGAACAGTTAAGTTCTACGCCTTTTTACCTATATAAATTATAACATAAAAACCGGAAAAAAATATAACCTTCAAAGGAAAAATCCTGTTCCGTTTGTTCCGTTAAAACGGTAACTCCGGGACAGGAGACACGATTATACGCCTCTTGCCCCGGAGTTTTCAATTTACAGTGTGGAAACTAGAAATCCCTGTCGGCCAGGTATTTGTATTCCTTCCACTGACGGCGGGCTTTCTCTTCAGCTTTCTTAAGGAGCATGGCGGCACGCTCAGGTTCGGCGGCCTTGAGGCTCTTGAAGCGGACTTCCTTGTACATGAAGTCCGCGAGGTTGAAGTCCGGCTCCTTGCTGTCGAGCTGGAAGGGGTTCTTGCCCTCATCGGCGAGACGGGGATCGTAACGGTACAGGGGCCACAGACCGCAGGAAACGGCTTCCTTCTGGTTTGTCATACCGTAGGTCATGTTGATACCGTGGTTGATACAGTGGCTGTAGGCGATGATGATCGAAGGTCCGTCATATGCTTCGGCTTCGCGGAACGCCTTGATGACCTGGTTCATGTTCGCACCCATGGATATCCGGGCGACGTATACATAACCGTAGCTCATGGCGATCATGCCGAGGTCCTTCTTGCTGGTGGTCTTACCGGCGGCGGCGAACTTCGCCACGGCGCCGATGGGTGTCGCCTTGGACATCTGCCCTCCGGTGTTGGAGTATACTTCTGTATCCATAACCAGCACGTTGATGTTGCGTCCCGAAGCGAGTACATGATCCAGACCACCGAAACCGATGTCATAGGCCCAGCCGTCACCGCCAAGGATCCAGACGGAGCGTTTGATGAGGTGATCGGTGAGGGAATCCAATTCCTTCGCCAGGGCGTCGGAGGATTTCGCCAGCGCCGCCTTGAGGACTTTCACGTTTTCACGCTGTGCTTCAATCGCCATGTCGTCACCTTGAGGGTTATCGAAAATCTTCGCGATAATGTCCTTCGCGATTCCCTTCTCCGCTGCCTTTGCGGCGACTTCACAGGCGTAGACATGGAGTTTGTCGCTGGTCAGGCGCATACCGTAACCGAATTCGGCGGCGTCCTCAAAGAGGGAATTTGACCATGCAGGTCCGTGTCCGTCGGCGTTCTTGCAGTAGGGGGTGGTGGGGAGGTTTCCGCCGTAGATGGAGGAACAGCCGGTGGCGTTGGCGATAATCGCCCGGTCGCCGAAGAGCTGGCTCAGGAGTTTTACGTAGGGTGTCTCGCCGCAGCCCGCGCAGGCGCCGGAGAACTCGAAGAGCGGCCGTTTCATGCCGATACCCTTGGGGTTGCTCAGGTTGAGCTTCGAGGGATCCGGGTCGGGCAGTCCGAGGAAGAATTTCCAGTTTGCCGCTTCCGTTTCCCGTACCGGTGTGAGATGAACCATATTGATCGCCTTGTGCTCGGGGTCTTCCTTGGATTTGGCGGGGCAGGTCTGGACACAGAGACCGCAGCCGGTGCAGTCCTCGGCGGCGACCTGGATGGTGAACTTGTCCCCGGCGAATTCCTTTGTCTTGTAGTCCGCAGACTTGAATGTGGCGGGAGCTCCCGCGAGTTTGGCCGGGGCGTAGGCTTTCATGCGGATAACCGCGTGGGGACAGACCATGGTGCACTGACCGCACTGGATACAGATTGCAGGATCCCATTCGGGGATTTTCTCCGCGATAGCCCGTTTCTCGTACTGGGTTGTGGCGCTGGGGAATGTCCCGTCCAGAGGCATCTCGCTGACCTTGACCTCGTCGCCCTTATTGACAGAGATCTTGCCGAGGATATCCTTTACAAAGCCTTCGGCATTGGTCATCGGGGCCTTGATGTGGATGTTTCCGGAAACGGTTCTGGGATAATCGACTTTTTCGACGCCTGCGAGGGCCATATCGATGGTATCGATATTCTTCTTGACAACATCGGCGCCCTTCTTTCCGTAGGATTTTTCGATGAATTTCTTGATCAGCGCCACCGCTTCCGCTTCGGGCAGAATACCGGATATCTTGAAGAAAGCCGTCTGCATGACAACGTTGATCCGGCCTCCCATGCCCGCCTTTTCCGCGATGGAAACAGCGTCGATCACATAGAATTTAAGTTCCTTATCGATGATCTGTTTCTGAACCTCCACAGGAAGGTGGTTCCAGACTTCCTCCTTGCCGTAGTGGCTGGTAAGGAGGAAGGTGCCACCCTTTTTCGCGCTGGAGAGGATATCGTATGTCTCAAGGAAGGTAAACTTGTGGCACGCGATGAAGTCCGCCTGACCGATCAGATAGGGCTTGCGGATCGCGTTCTTCCCGAACCGGAGGTGGGAGGTGGTAATGGAACCGGATTTTTTCGAGTCGTAGACGAAATACGCCTGCACCTTGTTGTCCGTTGCCTCACCGATGATCTTGATGGAGTTTTTGTTCGCCCCGACGGTACCGTCAGAACCGAGGCCGAAGAACATGGCCTGGTGCATCGAGGAATCTTCCAGGTGGAAATGTGTATCGTAGGTGATGCTGGTACCGGAAACATCATCCTCGATGCCGACGGTGAAGTGGTTCTTTTTCACTCCCGAGAGGTTATCTACTATTCCCTTAACCATGGCGGGGGTGAATTCCTTTGAACCGAGACCGTAGCGTCCGCCGAGAATAACGGGATAGTCCTTGAAGGGGAGCTTTCCGGCGGACTGCATCTCACCGATGGAGGTACGCACATCCTCGTAGAGGGGTTCACCCAGAGAACCGGGCTCCTTGGTGCGATCCATAACGGCAATGGCCTTTACTGTCGCAGGGAGAGCCTTTACGAACAGTTCCGCGCTGAAGGGGCGGAAGAGGCGTACCTTCAGCACACCGACCTTTTCACCTTTGCTTACCAGATAATCTACGGTCTCCTCGACGGTGTCCGCGCCGGAACCCATGATGATAATGACCTTTTCCGCGTCGGGAGCGCCGATATAGTCAAAGAGGCTGTATTTACGGCCGGTGAGTTCCGCGAACTTGTCCATGGCCTTCTGGACGATGGCAGGGGTAGCGTCGTAATACTTATTGGCGACTTCGCGGCCCTGGAAGTACACGTCCGGATTCTGAGCGGTACCGCGGATGACCGGGTCCTGGGGGGTAAGTCCCCGCTTGCGATGGGCCCGGACGAGCTCGTCGTCAACCATCTTGCGCATTACATCGTAGGCAACCTCTTCGATCTTCTGTACTTCGTGGGAGGTGCGGAAACCGTCGAAGAAGTGCATAAAAGGAACCCGGGCCTCAAGGGTCGCGGCGTGGGCGATCAGCGCCAGGTCCATGACCTCCTGTACATTGTTTGAAGCGAGCATGGCCCATCCGGTCTGACGGCAGGCCATAACATCCTGGTGGTCACCGAAAATGGAGAGGGCGCTGGCAGCAACAGCCCGGGCAGCGACATGGAATACGGTGCTTGTGAGTTCACCGGCGATCTTGTACATGTTCGGAATCATCAAAAGGAGCCCCTGAGAGGCGGTAAAGGTAGTACTGAGGGCTCCCGTGGTAAGCGCTCCGTGTACGGCACCTGCGGCTCCGGCTTCAGACTGCAACTCCACAACATCGGGAATGGTTCCCCAGATATTCGGCTTTCCTTTTGCCGAATACTCGTCGGCGATTTCACCCATGGGACTAGAGGGGGTTATCGGGTAAATACTGATAACTTCACTTAATGCGTGGGCAACATGACCAGCGGCGGTGTTTCCGTCAATCATTACCAGGTTTTTCTCTGACATATTTCCGTCCTTATTATTGTGGTGGATTTTGCTCGGAATAGATAAAAAAAGTTATCTATTTACTATAAAGTACTCCGCTTACCAAGAATTTGCAAGTACCGGAACTGCCATGATTTTTAATTATTCCGACAGGATTTCGGGGACGTATTTATCATCACAATACAGCACTGTAAGCCGGCTTGCTGTTTTTATCTGTCGGGAAATGGTATTGCGCGGCCGCGGTCGTTAGTCAGAGCTTTTTCCCCATGCAGATGGAATTTTCCATCCCGATGTACGGAGCGTAGTTGTCGGTTATTTCAAATCCTGTTTTACCTCGGCAGTCCCCGGTTCGTATTCTCTGAAGCTCGCGCATCCCACGGGGATTCCGCCGTCATAGGCGATAAACACATCGCGGATTTTCTCCAGCGTATTGAATTGACGGTAGGGGGTCTGGTCGAATTCCCCGGCGACAGCTTCCTTCAGAGATATATCGAGAAGAATACAGAGGGATTCAAAATCTCCGTTCGGCCTGTTTACATATTGTATATTCATACAATTTCCTCCGGAAGAAGTATATCATTTTGTATAAATATACATCAAGCCTGTTTCCCGGATTTCCTTCTTCAGTGGCCTGTTCTGATCTCCCGAAAACACCAGCTCCTCGGGAGATCAGCCCCGAGGATTTTCACCCATCCCAGTGGGAACCTCTCTATCGGGGTTGATATGCACATCCATCTGCGGAAAGGGGATCGAAATACCGGCTTCGGAAAAATCTTCGTAAATGGTCATGATGACCGCGTTTTTTACGGTTGTCAAATCTTCCTGCTTGAACCAGACAGCGAGAATAAGGTTTACCGAAGAATCTGCGAATCTGTCGAACATGACAAGCGGGGGAGGCGCCTTCAGTATCTGGGGTATTTTTGAGGCGGCGCCCATCAATACATCGATAACCTGCGTCAAATCGGAATTATAGGAAACTCCTACGGGGATCTGGAGCCGCCGGATCGGGTTTACAGTATGGTCGATGATATTTGCCTTGATGATGCTTTCGTTGGGAATACGGATAAGCTGGTTGTCCAGAGTGGTCAGCTTTATCGAGAGCAGGTTGATGGAAGAAACCGTACCGGAGACATCCCCGATGGTGATGAAATCTCCCATCTGCAGGGAGCGGTCAAGGATAACAAAAAAACCGCTGATGATATTCGACATGGAAGTCTGGGCGGCAAATCCCAAGGCAACGCCGATAATCCCCGCGGCGCCGAGCAGCGCCGATACGTTTATACCGAGCAGGTTGAGGATATATAAAACAACAAGCACATTGAATATATACCGGATGATTTTATCCACCACCGCGATCCGCTGGGCCTTCAGTTTTTTCTTTACGGTTCTGTTTATATAATATCTTACAACCCTGTATATAATATAGAAAAGAACAACAACGAGAACCGTTTCCGCAATTTTTATAAGCCGCTCCGGAGTAAACAGTGATTGGAGTTCGAAGATATCCCAAAACTTTGTACTGTCCGATGACGTTTGTGTTTCCATGTTTTAAATATACTATGATATAGGGGATAGAAACAATTTCAAAATACCCCTATTCGGGAACTCGGTTTCTATTTTTACAGTCAGGTAATTATACCCTTCTCTGATTGGCCCGCATTTTTAAACAATCCACCTCAAGGCTCAGCCTGCGAAGCTCCTTCTCCAAATCTTCATTTCTGCTTCGATTCCTTTCATATCGGTCATTATTTACCTGATATGCATCAAACAAACCTCCGAATTGGAGTTTATTCTCATTTTCCATCCGCACAATAGTTTCATTGAGGGATGAAAAATTGTCCGTTAAAGAGAAATTATCTTCTTTCAGGGTTGCTACATCTTCTTTCAGAATTATCACGTCTTTTTTCAAGGTTGTTACATCTTCCTTCAGAATTATCACGTCTTTTTTCAAGGTTGTTACATCTTCCTTCAGAATAATCACGTCTTTTTTCAGGGTTGTTACATCTTCCTTCAGAATCGTCACGTCTTTTTTCAGGGTTGTTACATCTTCCTTCAGAATCGTCACGTCTTCTTTCAGGGTTGTTACATCTTCCTTCAGAATCGTCACGTCTTCTTTCAGGGTTGTT
>JAISVD010000262.1 GCA_031271875.1 Spirochaetaceae bacterium
ACCTATGTCGCATCGGCCGTAACTGCGATAGCGAACTTCTTGCGCCTCCTCCTCCTTTCACGAAGCAGAAGAAGGTGAATCAATTGCAAAAGGCGGTTGCTTTTGCAATTACTTCTATAAATAAGGGATAATTAGTATTATGGAAAATAAAAATGTTATTTCCGCCAAAGCGGAGGTTCCCCGCTGGAAGATGGGATCGATCTATTCCGGTTTTGAATCTGAAGGCTGCATCCACGATACCGGCGCCCTTGACAAGGTCCTTTCGGCGCTCGAATTCAGCCTGAAGGAACCGGTGACCTCCGATACGTTTCCCGGATGGCTCCTGGGGGCGATCACCCTCAGAAACGAGGCGGACTCGCTTCTCGTGTCCCTTTCGGCCTACGCTTCCTGCATCTATTCGGCGGACACAAATAATGGGGAAGCCCTCTCCCGGATAAACGCCCTGGAAGAGATCGCCCTTGTCAGAAAAGGGCTTGAGGTCTCTTTCAGGAATATCCTCTGGAGCAGCAGGCTGCTTCTGGACAGCGCCTATTCGGCTGCGCCTGAACTTGTTTCGTATAAGTGGCTTATCGATGAGGATATTACCGCCCGTACCAGGCAGATGGAACCTCCCCTTGAGGAACTTGCCGAAGATATGAAGCGATGCGGGGCCGACGCCTGGAGCCGCCTGCATCAGCAGGTGACGTCAAACCTCTCCATTGCCTGGGACGAAGATGCCGCCGGGAACCCGGCGGGCAGGGAACATAAAACCCTGAATGAGCTCCGCAATATGGCCTATGACAGCGACCGGGTGATACGGAAACAAGCCTATCACCGGGAGCTGGAACTGCTGAAATCCGCTGAAATTCCCCTCGCCGCGGCCATAAACGGGGTCAAAGGTTCCACCGTGATCCTCAACCGCCGCCGGAACTGGGAGAACGCCCTCTCAAAGAGCCTCTTTCAGTCCCGGATATCTTCAAAAACACTGAAGGCCCTCATCTCTGCGATGGAGGACTCCCTTCCCCTGTGGCGGGAGTATCTTTCCGTAAAAGCCGGACTGCTGGGCATTCCCCGGTGTTCTTTCTATGACCTTTTTGCCCCGGCCGGGTCCGCCGCCGGAAAATGGAGCTACCCCGATGCGGCGGCGCTGGTTACGGACTGCTTTTCATCCTTTTCGCCCGATATGGGGGAGCTTGCGAAACGGGCATTCAGCGAAGGGTGGATCGACGCGGAGATCCGGCGCGGCAAAGTCGGCGGGGCGTTCTGCGCGGATTTTCCGAAACAGAAGGTCTCCCGTGTCCTCACAAACTTTACCGGAACCTTTTCGGATATCACCACCATCGCCCATGAGCTGGGACACGCCTACCACCACCATTGTGTAAAAGAACTTCCCTTTGCTCAGGCCCAATATCCTATGACCCTCGCGGAAACCGCAAGCATTTTTGCCGAAACCATCGTACTTAACAGAATACTCTCCGGGGCTGAACCGGAGGCGCAGCTTTTCCTGCTGGAGACGCACCTTCAGGACGGCTGTCAGGTTATCGTGGATATACTCTCCCGCTTCTATTTTGAATCCGCAGTGTTCGAAGGCCGGGAGAAAAACGAGCTTTCCCCTGCCGAACTCTGTTCGCTCATGGAGGATGCCCAAATCAGAACCTACGGTTCCGCCCTTCGCCGGGATGAGCTGCACCCCTAGATGTGGGCGGTCAAGAGCCATTACTATGAGAGCGAGCTGGATTTCTACAATTTCCCCTATGCCTTCGGACTGCTTTTTGCCGCGGCGTTGTACAGCCGCTATGAAAAGGAGGGCTCTGAGTTCGCGGAAACCTACCGGCTTCTGCTCTCGGAAACCGGCAGGCTTCCCTGCGAACAGGTGTGCCGGAAGGCAGGTTTCGATATCCAGGATAAGGCTTTCTGGGCGGAAGGGCTTTCCCAGTACGCAAAAACTCTTTCCCGGTTGAAGGAGTTCGCCTGATCCTCCTCCTGTGATAATGGAAGGAAACAGTGATTTATGCTCAATGCCTAAATCACTGTTTCCTTCATATATCCTGAAAAACCTCCTCCCAGGTCTGTACCGTCTGATCCCTTAAAAAAGTGAACACCGTATCGATATTTTCATCTTCATCATACATCCGCAGGGCTTCATAATACTCCTGTTTCTGCTCGTTATGGATGATCAGCGGCGGATGATCATGAGTCAGAAGATAGTAGTTGAGCAGCGCCCGTCCGACCCGGCCGTTTCCGTCCGCAAAGGGATGGATATATTCAAACTGAACATGAAAATAAGTCCCCGCCTTGAGGATGTTCTGTCCTGCGTATTCATTTATCTCGCGGAGCAGCATATCTATATCCTCTTCGACCTCTCTGGCGGGAGAACCCGCTTTGTGCTTACCTGCAACATAATCGTGCTTCTTGAATTTCCCGGGACGTTCCTCTTTTTCGATATAATACGATTCGTTATAGGTCCCGCTGGTAAGGATGCAGTGGATCTCCTTTACCAGCATAATTGTTATGGGTTCCCTCAGGACAATCTTATCACGAAGATAATCGTAACAGAATTTCTGGTTCCGCTGTTCAAAGAGCGTCCGGGGATCGCCGGTATAGCCGCTTACCTTTCCGGTTTCAAAAATTTCCTCTGTATCATTATAGGTAATGACATCGTTTTCGATCTTTCCGCTGTGGTAGGCAAAAAGTACGCGGAACCTTTTAAGGTATCGATCAAGCTCGGCGGTGGTCCGGACGCTGAATGTCTTCCAGAGCCCGGTAATCCTTTCATAATTATCCATAAAAAGTACCTTTACATTGAAATTTCCGGATATTTTTATCCAGTATACACCTGATTTCGTAAAAAACAATGGAATTTATATCGAAACTTCGATTTTTGTATACATTTTTGGGAATTTTGGGACAATTTTGGGATATTACTTGTCAAAACCGTGATAGTAAAGATATAATTAACCTCACAAAAAATGAGAGGTTTTGAAGTGCATTTTGAACATACCGAACATACGTATATCCCGTTTCAGGCCCGTCTGTTTATGACAGCGGCGGCGGTTTTGTTTTTTGCGGGAATTACCCTTTCCTGCGGAACCGGTGAACTGAAAGCCCCCGCTCCCGACGCGAGGTTTATCGCCGCCCATACCGGCGGCATTGTTTCCCTGTATGACCCGATAAAGGTCGTGTTCAATGATCCCCGGGGCGGAGAAAAACCGGTCTCCGGCGAAGCCTTCAGACTGTCCCCTCCGGCGCAGGGCAGTGTGTCCTGGGAGAACGACTATACCCTGGTCTTTACCCCCTCCCGGGCCCTCAAGCCCAGAACCCGTTACCAGGCGGTGGTAACACCGGCGTCCTTCACTGCCGACGGCGGGGTTCCCTTTGCGTTTGAATTCGGAACATCCCCGGCGGCTTTCGAGGTCCGTTTTGATCCTGTCAGAACCGATTCTCCCGAAGGGATCCGCATATCCGGGACGATTACTGCGGAGAAGGGTCTCTCCGATTCGGGCATCGAAAAAACCCTGCGGTACGGGGAACTCTCAAAACCTGAATGGATACATGAGGAAACAGTGCACCGCTTTGCCTTTCCCCCGGTGGAACGGGGAAAGCAGGATCGCACTGTTGCGGTCAGGTGGAACGGCGGCCCCCTCGGATCTTCGGAAAAAGGGGAAGTGTCCTTTCTCATTCCTGAACTGAACCGCTTTGAGGTGCTCGATATACAGCAGCCCGATCCCAATACCCTGCTGGTGACCTTTTCATCTCCCCTGAAGAAGAACCAGGACCTGCGGGGGTTCATTTCTCTGTCGGGGAACACCGGCGTCCGCTATTCGGTGGAGGACAATATCGCGCGGATCTACGGCAGCGACGGCATCCCGGAGGATGCGGTACTTTCCATTCAGGATATGACCGACGCTTACGGTGGAAAACTGTACAGACCGGTGCAATATACAGTCACCCGGAAGTGGGAGCTCCCTGCGGCGCGGTTCGGGAACGGCGGAAATATTCTGCCCACAACCCAGGGAACCTCACTGGTGGTGGAAACGAAAAACCTCTGCGGCCTCATTGTGGAGGCCTTTGAAATACCCGACCGGAACATGACCCAGTTCCTTCAGGTGAACGACCTTGCCGGAACCCGGGAGCTCTACCGTGTGGGGGAACCTGTCTGGGTCAAATCATTCGATGACCTTCCTTGGTCCGATTCGGACAAGAATCAGTGGGTGCGCCGCGGACTTGACCTTTCGGAACTGAGCCGCAGCCATCCTGACAGTATGTTCAGGATCAGAATAACCTTCAGGCACCGTCACGTCAAATATCAGTGCGAGTCGAACCACGCCGATTTTTCCGGGCTTGAATTTCCGGATGACACGCTGCCCCCCTATCCGGGTGACACCGGGGTCAGGGAAAAGAGCAACTGGGACTATTACGAAAACCATTCCCGGAACAGTTCCGACTGGTACCGTTTCCGCACGGATCCCTGCCATCCCGCTTTCTATACCCCCTTTTCAGACCATGATATAACAGTGGGCCGTAATGTGCTGGTTTCAGATCTGGGGCTGCTGGTAAAGCGGGGCGTCTCCGGTGAATGGCTGGCGGCGGCGACCAGGCTCGGCACGGCGGATCCCGCATCGGGGACAGAGCTCCAGCTTGTCAGTTTTCAGGGACGGGTACTCCAGACCGTGAAGACCGGCAGGGACGGCCTGGCTTCGTTCAAACCGGAACCGGCGGCGGCGTTTCTTTACGGATATAATGGAAAGAACCGGGCATACCTCAGACTGAATGATTCCCTTGCCCTCGCGACGAGTCATTTTGATCTTGCCGGTGAGCGGGTCGATGATGGCGTAAAGGGGATGATATATGGCGACCGGGGGGTATGGCGTCCCGGGGATACCCTTTTCCTGACCTTTCTGCTGGAGGACACGAAGAATATCCTCCCTCCGGATCATCCGGTTCTGTTTGAACTGGAGGACCCCCAGGGCCGGATAGCCGAGACCCGGACCTATACCTCTTCGGTCAATGGTTTCTACGCGATCCCCGCAGCCACCGCCGAAACAGCCCCTACCGGGGACTGGATCGCCCGTGTCCGGGTCGGAGGAAAGGTCTTTACGAAAAACCTCAAAATCGAAACGGTCATGCCCAACAGATTGAAGATGACCTTGGATACCGGTTCCTCTTCAGGCGGATACCTCGATTCCTCGAAGACCCCCATGACCCTCGAAGCCGCATGGCTCCACGGCGCTTCCGCTCCCAATCTCAAGGCAGACATTTCCGTGGTTTTTTCCGACCGGGAGACAACCTTTCCGGGTTACTCCGAATACACCTTCCGGGACAACTCCCGCGGGGTCTCCTCCGAACGGCACATGATATATGAGGGCCGCCTGGACGGTAAAAGCCAGGGGAAATTCCAGGTAGAACTCTCTCCGGGAGGCAGCGTTCCCGGAAAGCTCTACGCCAGGTTCCTGACACGGGTATTTGAGCCTTCGGGGGTGTTCTCTTCGGAACAGATATCGATGGATTTCTCCCCGTACAAAAGATATATCGGGATCAAGCTCCCCAAGGGGGATGAGGCCCGGAACATGCTGCTCACCGATACGGATCATCCTGCGGAGATTGTCGTTGTCGATTCCGATGGTAAACCGGTGCGGGAGAGGGTCCAGCTTGAATGCGCGCTGTATGAGATGAAGTGGCGCTGGTGGTGGGAGAAGGGCGGAAACGAGGCCGCTGACTTCACCAGCGCCCTCTCCCGGAGTCCGGTAATGCGGGAGACAATACAGGTGGAAAACGGGAAGGGAAGCTGGAATTTCCGGGTGAACTATCCCTCCTGGGGCCGGTATCTCGTTATAATCCGGGACAAAAACGGCGGACATGCCGCGTCACAGTCCCTCTATATTGACTG
>JAISVD010000074.1 GCA_031271875.1 Spirochaetaceae bacterium
AAATGATCTTTTTTATGTGCTGGTGTTTCCGGAAATACGCAGTTCAACAGGGTTAGCTTACCGCCGTGTGGATGACTGGTTCTCCTCACATCCTGATGATGAACAATGGCCGGATGCGGCGGAACTGGAGCGGATGTATCTGCTCAATCCCCGGGAGTGGAGGTTCCGCAACAGTTTTACTCAGGCCCTCGTGCCGGATTATCCGGTAATCGGTTTGGCCCTGGAGGATATACGGAGAACCGAGGCTCTTTTTACTGAGATGACCGGTTCCGGTTCTGCGGTTTTTGGGGTTTTTGATTCCGGGGAAGCTGCCCGGTATGCGTATGAAACACTGCGGAGAGTGTGGAAGCGATGTTATTTCATTCTTCCCCTTGATTTCTGAATTTGCGGATACTACAATTAGATTAACCTGATTGTACTAATCCGTTGAAGGAGAGAGAAGGTATGAAGATTACTGATATCCGCATTCGCAAGGTAGTTGGTGAAGGTAAATTGAAGGCATACGTGACCATCACTTTTGATGACTGTTTTGTTGTACACAATGTGAAAATCATTGAAGGCAAAACGGGGATGTTCATCGCCATGCCGAGCAGAAAAACGCGCGCGGATGAATACAAGGACGTCGCACATCCTATCAGTCCTGAGTTCAGGAATGAATTGCAGGAAAAGATCCTGGCCGAATATGAAGCGGGTCATGTCGAGGAACAGGAGGTTGCGGCGGAGGAAGTATAATTTCAGTATTCAGAGATTCGCCGGCGTTGCGATTGATTGTGTTTTGAATTGGGACGTCGGCAAGTGGTAAGCCATCGGTTTTTGGTACCGACATTCCGCAGGTTCGAATCCTGCCGTCCCAGTGAATGCGGTTTTCTGTATATGTACGCCATATTCGGGATTCCGTGGTCAGCGGCTGTGATGCAGAGTACCTGAATGGCTTATTGAAAGTCTTCCTGTTTTTTGTTATTCTGTCAAAGTTGCCGGAACTGATTATATTATGCATCATGGAAAGAATTTCCGGAAAGGATAAGCGGATACCCGCCGGGTTCCGGTTGACGGAAAACAGAAAGGAGTATGCGGAGGCGCCGGTGGCTTTTCCGCTTCCAATCGATGGAAAAACAGAGAGGAGTATTTCTGCAATGGATCAGAAAGTTGTAACCGCCCGGGTACGTACTGTAACCGGAAAGACCGCCGCAAAAAATCTGCGCAAGGCCGGACGCCTGCCCGCCGTTATCTACGATTATAAAGGCCGGAGCGTCATGCTTGATATTGATGAAGCCGAATTCACAAAAGTCTGGAAAATAGCCACCCCCACTACGTTGGTGACTGTTGATATTGACGGAAAGGACAGGAAACTCGCTTTTATCAAGGATACACAGAACAATCTTCTTCAGGACAGGAACCTGCATATCGATTTTTATGCGATTGAAGAGAACAAGCCCCTGAGAAAGACCATCAAGATACAGGTACAGGGAAATCCTGTGGGTATCCGTGACGGCGGTATCTTTGAAAAGGGCGTTCAGTCTGTTGAAATTGAATGTCTCCCCAAGGATCTTCCCATGCGGATGGTCGTGGATGTGTCTGATTTGGGGCTGAGCCAGACTATTCTCGTAAAGGATCTCCCCTTCGCGAAGGAAGTAAAGGTTCTCAGTGACGGCGATCTTATGGTCGCGGTCATGAAGAACCCGAAGGGCTGACGCCAGGAAAACGGTATTGGATTTGTTTGGCAACGGTGGAACTCTGTTTTACAGGTTGGCTGCTGAATAATTCTATTATAAAAGGGCTCGTCCCGCGGATATGCGGAGGGCCCTTTTTTATTCGCGCTGAGGAATTGAATACTCCGCCCGTCAGGGGTCTCTGGGAGCGGTCATCGGGGTATTAAACCCGAGACCAAGGCGGTTCTATGGACAGCGGTTTCGTGACAGATTTCGAACGCCGGGTTGGGCATGAACTGAGTGCTTTTATAGGAGCAGCGGCGGAAGGCGCTGTTATCGGCGCTGCTGTTTCCGGCGGTCCCGATTCCATGGCTCTCCTGCGGGCGCTGATTGCGCTGTCGAAGGAATACGGCTATCTGCTGGAAGTAATTACGGTGGATCACAATATGCGCTCTCCCGAAGAGAGCGGCGCGGATGCCTGTTTTGTCAGCGGGTTCTGCCGCCGCGTCGGCGTGCCCTGCACTGTTGAGGTACTGAAACCGGGAGAGATCGCCGAAACCTCGGCGGTAAGGGGCCGGGGCACGGAGGAGGCTGCGAGGTTCCTCAGATATAACATATTCGAACGCTTCGCCGCCGAGAGGGGGGCTGCCGCTGTCTGTCTCGGGCATAACCGGAACGACCAGCTTGAGACCCTGGTTCAGCGGTTTCTTCAGGGCGGCTCGGGGCTGGGGATACGCAGAAGCCGGGGGGTGTTTTTCCGTCCCCTTCTGGGTATATCCCGTGCGGATATCGAACGCTATCTCTTGCTGACCGGTACGGAGTTCAGGACCGATAGGACAAACAGTGATACCAGCTATCTGCGGAACAGGCTCCGCCTGAAGCTGCTGCCCCTGCTGGACGAGGTATATCCCGGCTGGGAGGAGGGGGCGCTCCGCGGCGCGGAGCAGGCGGAGATGAACAGCGCGGTTATCGACGCGCTTGTCCCCGATCCCTTCTGG
>JAISVD010000079.1 GCA_031271875.1 Spirochaetaceae bacterium
CCATCGCCGGGCTATGTCAAGAAATATGGTGACCTCTCTTTTCAGATATGAGCGCATAACAACGACAAAGGCGAAAGCGCTTGAAGTGCGCCGGGCCGCTGAAAAGCTGATTACCAGAGGAAAGATTGATACGGTTCACAATCGAAGACAGGCAGCCCGTTACATTCAGGATGAAAAAATCCTGGCCAAACTGTTTACCGATATCGGTCCCAGAATGAAGGAACGTCAGGGTGGATATACCAGGATCGTAAAGCTCGGGTTTAGGCAGGGTGACGCGGCAGATATCGCTATTCTTGAGCTGGTTGATTACAGGCTCGAAACAGAGGAAAAGCCCGAAAAGAAGAGCCGGAAAGAGAAAGCCGCCAAGGTTGCCGAATAAAGGAATAAGGACTCCTGCCGGAGTCTTTTATTCAGCCTGAGCGATAAGAGTGCTGAAGGAGCGGCGGAACAAACTTCCGCTTCCTATTGACGAAAGAATTTATAGGAGTATACATATGTCAAAGTCCCATCGCGGAAAGGGAATACAGGATAAGCCTAACGGCGGACGCGGAAAATGTCCGCGCTGTCATCGTGAGGGCGTGAAGACTCTGTATGAACAGGAGATTGATGGCGCCAAAACAAAGATATGTAAGATATGCAAGGCTGCCATAAAGAACGGAAAAGCCGTCTGAGTAAGGTTTTTCGTGGATGAAGCTGTCCGGTTTGCGAACCATAAAGGACAGCTTTTTTATTTTTAAATGCCCTGACTTTTAAAGAAAAATCTATTTCTGTGTGATAAATGGTTGTAATTGCTTCTTATTTCTGAATTTTTTCTGTTTCTTCAAAAAGAAACGTATATGTTCTTGACATTTATGGGAAAATCTGAATAATCGTTTCTATCAGTAGAAACGATTAGGTTATTCCTGATATTCCAAGGAGGAAAGGATGAAAGTAAGAGGCTGTTGCGGTTATATGCCGCTGACAAAAAAACTTATTGTTGGGCTGGTGTTCTGTTCTGCGGTTATCTGTTTTACCGGGTGCGGAAACAGCAAGAGGGAAAGCGGTGACGGAAAGGTCACGATAGGTATCGCGAAGATCGTCCAGCATGAGGCGCTGGATGCTGTGGAGCAGGGGATTATCGATGCCCTTGATGCGCGGGGAATTGAGGCGGTGTATGATCTTCAGAATGCGAACAATGATGTGAATACCGCTTCCCAGATAGCGGCAAAATTCAAGAGAGAGAAGACGGCGGTCGCGGTGGGGATAGCCACCCCTGTCGCGGTCGCTCTGGCAAATGCGATAAAGGATATTCCGGTGGTTTTCTCCGTGATAACCGATCCTGTCGGCGCGGGGCTTGTGACGACGGTGGAACACGGGGAGGGTAATGTGACGGGGCTGTCCGATGCGATACCTACACCGGATCATATAGCGCTTTTCAAGGAGATCGCGGGAATAAAGACACTCGGATATATCTATACAAGTTCCGAGGCGAATTCCGTTTCCGCTCTGTCCCTGGTTGAGCGGGCCTGCGCGGAGCAGGGGATTGCCCTGGTGACTCAGGGGATCACCAACTCCTCGGAGGTGCGGCAGGCGGCGGAAGCGATTGTAAACCGCGTTGACGGTATCTATCTGACGACGGACAATACGGTATTTTCCGCACTTCCTGCGCTGGTACAGGTTTTCGCGGATGGCCGCAAGCCGGTGTTTTCCGGGGATGTTACCGGCGCGCTGAACGGCGGTTGTATGATAGCTTCGGGGTTCAACTATTATAAGGCCGGGCTTGCTACAGGCGAAATGGTCGCGGAGATCCTCGCGGGGGCACAACCTCAGGATATGCCTGTACGGTTTATCACGGATCCGTCTGAGTCTGATCTGTTGATTGATCTCGATGCTGCGGAAAACTGCGGTATCACCATCCCTCAGGGGTATATCGATATGGCGGAATATGTCATTACCGGCGGAATGCTGGAGAAGCGGTAGGCGGAAGGTATGATAACGGGGATTCTCATTGAGGGATTGATTTACGGTATAATGGTGCTGGGGGTATTTATAACCTTCAGGATTCTGGATTTCGCGGATATGACGGTGGACGGGTCGTTTCCGCTGGGCGCCGCTATTATGGCGGTTATGCTGGTAAAGGGGGCGCCCCCGGCGGCGGCCCTGACAGCGGCCTTTGCGGGTGGCGCTCTGGCGGGACTTGTGACTGCGTTGATCCATACCAAACTGAAGATTCCGGGATTGCTTGCAGGTATTCTTACCATGACGATGCTCTATTCGATCAACCTCAGGGTGCTGTCAAACCGGGCGAATCTCTCCCTCCTGAGAATCCCGACGTTATTTACCCGCTTTTCCGGTTTTGCGGAGCGGTTTATGGACCCCGATGCCGCTCTCGTACTGCTTATGCTCTGTATTGTACTGGCGATAAAGGTACTGATAGATTTGTTCTTTCACACAGACTACGGCCTGACCATGGGGGCCCTCGGTTCAAACCCGCAGCTCATCATCTCCCAGGGGATGAACCCGGATGTGATCAAAACGAGCGGCATCTGCCTCGCTAACGGCCTGGTCGCTGTTTCCGGTTCCTTTGCGGCGATGTATCAGGGGTTTGCGGATATCAACCTGGGAACGGGGATGGTGGTTTCCGGGCTTGCGTCGCTGATGATGGGTGAATTCCTTATCCGTTCAAACCGGATAAGTTTGCTCACTCTGCGGGTTATCCTCGGCTCGATCCTGTATCGGGCTCTGATGTATCTTGCCCGGAACTACGGGTATTATATCAATATGACCGCAAATGATTTCAAGCTTGTCACGGGAGCGCTTATTGTCCTCTGCATTGTGGTTTCCAAAAAGGAGCTCTGTCCCCGGTTTCTCCAGCGGCGGAACAGCAGTAAACGGGTAAAGGAGGAGCGGAGATGATCAGAACCGAACAGATATCCATGGTGTTTTCTCCGGGAACCCCCGATGAGAACACCGCGCTCAGAAATATCAGCCTTACCGTAGGGCGGGGAGATTTCGTTACCGTTATAGGTTCCAACGGCGCCGGAAAATCGACCCTCTATAATGTCATCGCCGGAACGCTTTCGCCTGCATCGGGGCGCATTTTTATTCAGCATGATGAAACCGGAGGGGAACAGGATATTACCCGGGAACCGGAGTTCAGGCGGGCGCGGTATATAGGCCGCATCTTCCAGAATCCTCTGCTGGGGACGGCAGGTAAAATGACCCTCGCGGATAATATGATGATCTGCCGCAGGAAGGGGTACAAGGGGCTGAAGATCAGTCTGAACGCTGAGATGCGGGAGTATTTCCGGGAACGTCTCAGGGTACTCGATATGGGACTCGAAAACAGGCTGAACGACAATGTGGAGCAGTTTTCAGGCGGGCAGCGCCAGGCCCTCACACTGCTGATGACGGTCATGTCAAAGCCTTCTCTGCTGCTCCTGGATGAACATACCGCTGCTCTGGATCCCCGAAACGCAGAAATCGTGATGGAACTGACCCGCCGTTTTGCCGCAGAGTACGGGCTGACGGTGATGATGATTACCCACAATATGACCCACGCCCTTGAGTATGGTAACCGGCTCCTGATGATGGATTCCGGGGATATCCTGCTCGATCTCCGGGACGGGGAAAAAGCGCGGCTCACAACGGAAGAGGTGGTGCGGCGTTTTAGGTCCATCAAACAGCGGGAGCTGGATAACGATGAGCTGCTGCTGAGGTAGAAGGGACGGAGGGTTCCCAAGCTCTGTCCCTCCAGTACAACCTAGCGGAACCTGGCGTGGATCCGGTATAGTGGTTGTGTTATGAGGATACAACGGTATGCATATTCGTATTTCGCCGGATAAAGGCCGGACAGCGCTTGAAATCCTCCGGGAACGACAGTTCTCAGAGCGGGGGATCGCCGTTTCAGCGCCCTGCGGCGGACATGGCTTCTGTGGAAAATGCCGGATCCGGGTCGTTTCCGGCGAAGCGCCGATCTCCCCGCAGGATATGCTTTTGCTGACACCCGAAAAAATAGCCGACGGCATCCGTCTGGCCTGTTCTTTCGTTCCTTCAGGAGAGTGCGTCATCGAAACAACGGCGGAGGGGGTTCCCGACAAAGCCGCGGTTCACCGGTGCATACTGGGTTCTGCGTATGAAACCGATACCCGGATCAGCTCTGTCCCCCTTCCGCCGGATACCACCGACCTCTTTTCCGCGATTACCCCGCAGATGCCCTTTAATCCCCTGGTTACGAAGTATATTGCAGGCCGGTGCGCGCTAGTTGCTGCGGAACTGGTAAAAAAAGGCGGCTCAAAGAGCGGTTCTAAGGGTGTCTACCTACCGGTATATATGCTCCACGATTCGGAGCGGCTCATGGATATCTCCCTTCAGCCTGAAATACCAGCCTTCGGTATCGCCTGTGATATCGGTACAACCACAATTCAGGTTTCCCTCATGGATATTCTCAAGGGTTCGGTAATCGCCGGGACTTCGATGATGAACCCCCAGCGTATTTTCGGCGCGGATGTTGTTTCCCGTATCCAGGCGGCGGACAGCGGAAAACTGACGGAGTTGACCAGGCTTGTTATCGGTTCCCTGGTGAACACCATTGCGGCGCTCTGCGGTGAGGCAGGGGTGAATCCCGATGATATACGGAAGATTGTGGTCTGCGGCAATACGGTTATGACCTATCTGTTTGCCGGTTTGAGCTGTACCGCCCTGGGGCGTTTTCCCTTTATGACCGCCGTGACAGCTCCGATCCTCCTGTCCTTTGGAGATATCTCCCCCGGTGGAGTATGCAGCTCTCTTGTTTTTCTGCTCCCGGGGATAAGCGCTTTTGTCGGCGGGGATGTACTCGCGGGAATGCTCTCCCTGGGGATCGACCGTACCAGCGAAAGTGTGTTTTTTCTCGATCTGGGAACCAACGGTGAAATGGCTCTGGCTTTGCCGCCCTTGCCCCGTACCGCTGGTTCTGCGGAAAGGATTATCTGTGCCTCTGCGGCGGCGGGGCCTGCCTTTGAAGGGGGCGGTCTCTCCTCAGGCTGCGGAGCGATTCCCGCCGCAGTGGTTTCCGTATCCCTTGAGGGCGGACATCTTGCAGGTTTTGTGACCGACAGCGGGGCCGCCGCTTCCGGCAAGGTTGTGGGACTTTGCGGCTCAGCCTATATTGACGCCCTGGCTATCGCCCTTGAACAGGGTTGGCTTCTCCCCTCGGGGGAGCTTATTCCCGAATATGCAGGGGAGGGGATTCCCGTAAAAACAGGGACAGAGTTGCGTAAGGGGATACAGACATTTTATATCACCCAGAAGGATATCAGGGCCTTGCAGCTCGCCATAGCCGCGATCAGGGCTTCCGCCGAGGCGCTGCTGGAAAAAACAGAGACCGCTCCTGCTGATATAGCCTGTGTGTATATTGCCGGTTCCTTTGGCAGCTCCCTGAACGGGAAGCACGCAGTCCGCATCGGTCTTCTGCCGGAGGCTTTTTGGGAAAAAATCACTCCCTGCGGAAACACCGCCTTGGCCGGGGCGCAGTCGGTACTCTGTAACAGCACCGGGATGGCGAGGCTGGAAAGGATCCGCCGCCGGGCGGAAGCTCTGTCCCTGGCGGAATTCCCCGGCTTTCAGGAGCTGTTCCTCCGGTACATGAACTTTCCTCCGCACTAGGGAAGCAGAAGGGACGGAAGTTTGTACACATCCGTTACTCCGTCTACCAGTATCCCCCCCATACCCAGTTCAAGGGGAAGGGCGATATCGATATCGTACCGGTCGCCGACGGCAAGGCAGTTTTCCGCCTGAACGCCGCTCTTTTCGGCAGCCAGCAGAAAGGGCGCCCGGTGGGGTTTTGAGACACCGCAGGTATCCAGACCGATAATCTCCGATATGAAAGGATCCGCCCCCAGGGCCTCAAGGGTTTTCCGCGCCGGCAGTACCGGATTGTTTGTGACCGCTATAAGAGAGAAGCGGTTCCGGAGCAGTTCAAAGGTTTCTGCGAGTCTTGAATCCCGCTCCAGAAAGCGGGAGGGCTCAAGAAGCTCTTCCCGCCACCGGATACTTGTTTCAATGGGAATGCCGAAGGCCGCAAGGGTGTTGCCGAGGCTGATTCCGGCCCCGTTGTGCTCCGCCGCCCACTTTTCCCTGTATGCCTGAACCTGTGACCGGGCGGTATCAGCAGGAATTCCCCTGAGTTCGGCATAATAGCGGACCTGTACATCAACCTGCTCCCGCGCATAGGCTTCGTTTGTATAGAGGGTTGAATCGATATCGAATATGATTGTTTTCAGTTCCCCGGAAATGCGGAATACCTTCACCGGTTTTCCCTTGGAGGTATCCCCGTTTCCCCCGCCTCCAGCCACTGTTGGTAGAGTCCGGAATACCGGGCATGGGCTTTTGCGTCGGGATGGAAGACCTGAGAGACCGAAACCAGTTTCCCCGCTCCTTCGGCGATTGATCCGAAACGGCCCATCCCCGTGAACCCGATGACTGCGTCCCCTATCAGCTCTCCGTCGGGGCTGCCGGTCAGTTCAAGGGGTATCCCCAGAACGTCCGCCTTGAGCTGGTTCCAGGGAGCGTTCCGCGCCTGACCGCCGCTGAGTCTGAGGGCGGCGAAATCCGCTCCCGCTTTGCGGAGCGCTTCCGTACCCTGCCTCACCTCAAAAGCTATTCCATTGACCAGCCGCCGCTCCTCGCTCTCCTCCTGAGAGGTACGTATCAGCTTCATGCTCTCCTCGGGGGAGATATCCCGGAAGCGGGAACTCCTGCGGTAATCGCTGAACCGCTTTCCTGTGGAAGGGAGCAGATACCCGGCGTTGAACAATCCCGGTATAATCGAGGGCAGCGTCCTGATATCCTGAGCGGTCAGGGGCGCGGGTACGCATACGTTGAGCCCTTCACTGGTACCGGCCCTGTCGCAGGCCCTGCCCGGAGAGAGGGTATCCGTTCCTATAAGAGCGGCGATCCAGTCAGGAGCCCCGCAGTAGACCGGAACCTTCTGCGGCAGCCCCAGAGCTTCGGCGGCTTCGGCGGTAAGATGCCCGGCCCTGAATCCGGGGGGAACAAACGGCGGAAGCCTGTCCCGGTCGATGCCGTTTTCCGCAAGAGCCGCATCTGTCCAGTATGCCGGCCGGAACCGCTCCTCCGGCAGAATGGTAACCGCAGTCCCCGTAAGCCGCCAGATGAGATATTCCGGGCCGGAGAGGATATAGCGGGCGGCATTCCACTGTTCGGGCGCGAGCTTGCTGAGCAGATTGAAACGGGGGATGAACAGGGAGGTGGAGGAACCTTGAGAAGGGACCTCCGCGGGAACATTCCAGAGGAGGGTATAGGGACAGAGGTTACTCTCCGGCTCTCTCTCTGATACGGCGGTGACTGTGGGCCCGTTGCCGGAGATAACGATACCTGCGGCGAGTCCCGCAGCCCCCGTCCCTGCAAGCTCTGTCCCCGCCGCAGAAAGCCGGTGCGCGGCATCGCAGAACGCCTCAAACCAGTATACCGCCGCGTCCGTACTCCCCTGGCGGGGAAAACCTATCCTGCATGAAGCGAAAATACTTCCCTCATCCCCGATCAGGGCTGCTTTCAGGGAAGAGGTTCCGATATCCACGCACAAAAGGTGTTGTTCCATTACTCCTGTTTTACCATCTTCTCTATAATACTCCGATTATCCAGAAGATTGCTCAGGGACTGGTTGTGATGAAGACGGGAGATAACATGGGCGAACAGTCCGGAGACATCTGTACTGATATACCACTCGTTCGTAAGCAGCTCTTT
This sequence comes from Spirochaetaceae bacterium, assembly GCA_031271875.1. Lineage (GTDB taxonomy): Bacteria > Spirochaetota > Spirochaetia > Treponematales > Treponemataceae > JAISVD01. The sequence goes on from JAISVD010000079.1 coordinate 7,726, forward strand.
ATGGTGCACCGCATTTGTTCCTATGATGCGGTAGAACTGTCCCTTTTTATAAGCTTCGTTAAACTGTTCTATGGCGTTACCGGTGAAGAAGGGCAGACTTATCGCGGCGATCACCTTTGTCGCGCCTTGCTCCTTGAGGAATTCCATTGCCTTGAGCAGGGTACCGCCGGTGCCGAGCATATCGTCGGCCATGAATACCGCCTTGCCCTGCACATCGCCGAGCAGTTTCACCCCCCGGATGTTTGTCTCCTGAGCGTTCTGGGTCACCACCGAATAATCCCGCTCCTTGTACAGAAGCGCCAGGGGTTTTTTGAGACCGGTGGCATAAAATTTATTGCGATCCACCGCCCCCGTATCCGGGGAAACCACCACCAGCTCCTCATTCTTTTCAGTCAGATCAACGATTTTTGAAAGTTCCCTGATTATCTGATAGCTTGCGTGGAGGTTTTCTATATGCGCCGCGTTAAAGGCGTTTTCGATCTCCCTTGAATGGATATCCAGAGTAATAATCCTGGAAACCCCCATATTTTCATAAATATGGCCGAGAAGACTTGCCGTAAGTCCCTCCCGGCCCTTTTTCTTGTGCTGACGACTGTAGGGATACACAGGAACAACCAGCGTTATTCTTCCCGCCCCCGCCTGCTGTACCGCATCGATCGTCACCAGCAGGGACATGATATGGTCATTTATAGAAAAAACATGAGTGTTTTTCCCATTGTTCATCGTAATTTCCTGATGGTTTTCCACATCCTGGAAAATGTACACATCCTTTCCCCGGATACATTCAAATATCTCCGTCTTGAATTCACCGTTCATGAAATAGGTGAACTGGACATTCGGCCTGAATTCAGGGGAGCGGTATTTTGTCACACTTCTCCGTGAAAAAATGTCTGAAGTACGAAGATCATTCTGAAAATTCACTTTTTTAATTAACTCTTCCTGAGTATTGAATCCGTAACGCCGGGTAAGGGCATCTATCTTCTGCTTGAACCGGTGTTTGTAGATATGCTTAAGGTGACTGATCACTTGACTCGCAAACGCTTCCCCGCCCGGACAAGCGATGACTGCAAGACTGGTTGGTTCCGAATATGTCATGACAAAAGCCTCTGTAATCTGGTTGAAAATAGCAGCATATACTAAATAAGGCTTTTCAAAACTAACCGGGTTTTGGAAAAGCCTCACATAAACTGCAATTTTTTCTATTATGAACCATTTCACCAGTCGGGGTCAATAGGATTTTCGCATTGCGCGGCTCAGCAGTCTGTTCAGATTCTTCAGTTCAAAAGGCGGGAACACGGAGAGGGACAGAACAGGGACAGAGCTTTAAATGCAGGAACTGATCAATTCTCCGGTCAGGAAGCAATAAAAGTGCAGAAAAAAGAGTATGAAACAATTGAAAAAACATGCACATTCGGTTATCATTTTACTATAGTTGATTGAATAGTTTTAATATTCCTTTTATGATATTTATAGAATGCGAAAAGTCTTAGAAGCGCACGAAACTGAATATGAGTGCCGACCCGATATAGTAGCCACGGCCCCCGGCAGGTTTCACCTTATGGGGGAACATTCATGGTATTTCAGGGATAAGACACTCTCAATGGCCGTAAATCTTCCCGTATATATATCAGTTTCCCTGCGCCGGGATTCGGCGCTTCGCTTTTATTTTCCCCAGTTAAAGGAACGCAAGCGTGCCAACCTTTCGACCCTCAAATTCAGAAAGGAGGATCGTTGGGCAAATTTCATCAAGGCCGTCATATACGGCTTCAACGAACCGGGTTTTTTCCTGCGGGGGATGAATATCAC